>JBDNAQ010000335.1:0-7482 GCA_039768345.1 Flavobacteriaceae bacterium | reverse complement strand
CAAATCCTTTAGAAGTATTGAGTGGACAATTATAGATTCATACTTTCTGGAGGTGGCACTGGCGGTCATATTTATCCGGCCATTGCTATTGCAAACGAATTAAAGCAGAGGTTTCCGGAGGCCGACTTCCTATTTGTCGGAGCCAAGGGTAGGATGGAGATGGAAAAGGTGCCTCAGGCGGGTTATAGAATTGAAGGATTATGGATTAGTGGAATACAGAGGAAAATCACATTAAAAAATCTCTTATTCCCATTGAAATTGATAAGTAGTTTGATAAGATCGAGAGGAATATTGAATCGATTTAAGCCCGATGTTGTTATCGGTACAGGCGGATTTGCCAGCGGACCATTGTTGCGTATGGCAGCGGCCAAAAGAATTCCCAATGTCATACAGGAACAAAACTCCATTGCGGGAATCACCAATAAATGGCTGGCGTCCAGGGCCGATAAGATATGCGTAGCCTACGACAGGATGGAGCGTTTCTTTCCTAAGAACAAAATCGTAAAAACCGGAAATCCGGTACGCGATCATATACTAACGGCCGATACTGACCAGGGGGCTTCGCGGAAGTTTTTTCAACTCGACGCTGATCGCCCTACTTTGCTTATTATCGGTGGAAGCCTTGGTGCGCGCAGGATCAATGAACTGATAGCGTCTGAACTCGAATTCTTTGAGTCCGAAGGGCTCCAGCTGATCTGGCAGTGTGGTCGATCCTATTATGCTACCTACGAGACATGCCGATCTGGACATGTAAAAGTATTCGATTTCATCAACAGGATGGACCTTGCCTACGATGCGGCAGATATCATTATTTCGAGAGCAGGAGCCGGATCGGTTTCCGAGCTCTGTATAGTGGGGAAGCCCGTACTATTTATTCCTTCACCAAATGTTGCAGAGGATCATCAAACCAGGAATGCGGAAGCCCTGGTGATGAAAAATGCGGCATTGATGCTTAAGGAATCTGAATTGGAGCAAAATTTTAAAGCTGTTTTTAGCAGGATAAACAATTCGGATGCGGAACGTAAACAACTCCAAGAAGAGATTCAAAAACTGGCACTGCCCAATGCGACTATTGAGATTGTCGACCAGATAGAAAAATTAATCAGAAAAAGGCAGGAGAATAAGTAAGATTATGGAGCGAAGTTTGCCACATATCGATCATTACCAAAACCTTTACTTCATCGGTATAGGTGGTATCGGCATGTCGGCCCTGGCGAGATACTTCCATTGCATGAAAAAACATGTGGCAGGTTATGATCGTACAAAAACACCGCTAACGCAGGAACTGACATCTGCCGGAATTGATATTCATTATCAGGACGAAATCCAATTGGTGCCGGAAGAGTTTAGGGATGCAGACAAAACTCTGGTAGTATTTACACCAGCGGTTCCTGCAACCCACGCACAGCTTCATTTTTTCCGCTCAAACGGCTTCCGCGTAATGAAACGCTCTGAGGTACTGGGCATGGTAACCCGCAGCAGTTTCTGCTTTGCTGTGGCTGGAACACATGGAAAAACCACAACTTCGGGTATCCTGGCGCATCTACTGCGCGAAACCGGGGTGTCATTTACAGCTTTTCTGGGCGGGATCTCCGAGGATTTCAACAGTAATTTCCTGTTTGAAGGAAACGATTATACCGTTGTTGAGGCCGATGAATTTGACCGTTCCTTTCTACAACTCGAACCCGACGTGGCCTGTATTACTTCTGTAGATGCAGATCATCTGGATATTTATGGTACCAAAACCGAGATGTTGAACTCCTTTATTGAGTTCGCCGGTCAACTGAAGTCTAAGGGGAAACTATTCGTTCGCAACGGGCTCCCCATTTCCGGAATCACTTATGGTATCGAAGACGATTCGGATTATTGTATACGAAATTTAAGAATTGAACATGGGACCTACATATTCGATCTGGGAACTCCTGAGACCATAATAGAAGGAGTTCGATTTAACAAACCAGGCAGGCATAATTTGCTCAATGGATTAGTTGCTTTTGCAATGGCGATACAGGCTGGTCCCCCGCCGTATCGCCTTGCCGAGGCTTTGGAATCGTTCAAGGGTGTTCAAAGGCGATTTTCCTACCGCATTAAGGAGATAGAATTTGTTTTTATCGATGACTATGCGCATCACCCCGCTGAAATCGATGCGGTTTTCCAGGCGGTACAGGAAATGCATCCGGGAAAACGAGTGGTGGCGGTATTCCAGCCACACCTGTATTCGCGGACTCAGGATTTTGCTCAGGAATTTGCGGTCAGTCTGGCAAAATTCGATAGTATCCTGCTGCTCGACATCTATCCGGCAAGGGAAGAACCTATAAAAGGCATTACCTCTCAATGGCTGCTCGATCAGATTGAAAACCCCACGAAGAAACTTGTAAATAAAGAGAATTTGGTAAAGGAAATACTAGGCCAAAAACCTGAAGTACTCATCACCATGGGCGCCGGGGATATTGGGCTGGAAATCCCTAGATTAAAAAAAGAACTTGAATATGCGTATTAATTGGAATTATTTAAAGATTATCTTCTTATTTATTTGTGTTACAATGCTTTATGCGTTTTCGAACCAGCGTAATGCAGCACGGGAGATCAGTGGAATCGAGCACGAATTTGTTGGTGAACAAAACTTGTTTGTCAATAGAGACATGGTTAATAAATTGTTAATACAAAAATACGGAAGCCTAAAAAATGTGCCTAAAGAAAAGGTAGTTTTGAATACTATAGAAGAGGTCATACAGACCGATGAAATGGTGAAAAAAGCCCAAGTCTACCTTACAGTTGACGGAGAACTGAAATCGAAAATCGAGCAAAGGCAACCAATCGGACGAGTAGAGGGAGTTTCGAAATTTTACTTGGATAAGGACGGTAAGTCTATGCCTTTATCCAGGATCTATTCTGCTCGGGTACCAATCATAACGGGCAAAATTACGGGTAAGAGTCTCGAAGATGTTTATGTGATATTGAAATACATAAACGAAGATGATTTTCTGCGAAAAAATGTGATAGGAATCCACATTGAAGACGAGGAAAAGTATCAGTTAAAATTCAGGCTCGAAAGCTTTGTAGTTCAATTAGGGGATGTGAAAGATCTTGAGGAAAAGTTCAACAATTTTAAAGCTTTCTATACGAAGGCAAACCGGGATAAAACCCTTGATGACTATTTAGTAGTGAGTCTTGAATTTAATAACCAGGTTGTATGTACCAAAATTTAGATCAGTATGGAAGACACTAATTATTCTATCGGTTTAGACATAGGAACCACTAAGATAGTGGCCATTATTGGCCAGGAGAACGAATATGGAAAAATTGAGGTTTTAGGGATAGGCAGGTCTAAAAGCCTTGGAGTTCACCGGGGTGTGGTGAATAATATCACCCAGACCATCCGATCTATACAACAGGCAGTAGAGCAGGCCGAAGAAAATTCCGGATTAAAGATTGGTTCAGTGGTCGTTGGGATTGCCGGACAGCATATCAGAAGCCTCCAGCACAGTGATTATATCACCAGAGCGAATTCGGAGGAAGTTATTAATGAGGATGATCTTGAAAAGCTCTGCAACCAGGTATATAAACTGGTGATGTTACCAGGCGAGGAGATCATTCATGTATTACCACAGGAATATAAGGTTGATGGCCAGGCCGAAATAAAGGAGCCTATTGGTATGTATGGTGGTCGACTGGAAGCGAATTTCCATGTAGTTGTAGGCCAGGTATCCTCAATAAAGAATATCGGTCGTTGCATTAAAAGTGCCGGGTTGGATCTCGCAAACATTACACTTGAGCCTCTGGCCTCCTCCGACGCTGTTCTCAGTCAGGAAGAGAAAGAAGCAGGAGTAGCGCTTATCGATATAGGAGGTGGTACAACAGATCTCGCAATTTTTAAGGATGGCATTATCAGGCATACGGCGGTAATCCCCTTTGGAGGAAATGTAATTACGGAAGATATCAAGGAAGGATGTTCCATTATTGAAAAGCAGGCCGAATTGCTCAAGATAAAGTTCGGTTCAGCCTGGCCGGGTGAGAATCGTGATAATGAGATCGTATCGATTCCCGGACTCAGGGGTCGTGAACCCAAGGAAATCACGCTTAAGAATCTATCTAAGATCATACATGCCAGAGTGGTGGAGATCGTGGAACAGGTTTATGTGGAGATCAAGAATTACGGCCACGATGAACAAAAGAAAAAACTTATCGCCGGGATAGTACTCACAGGTGGTGGAAGTCAGTTGAATCATCTAAAGCAGCTGGTGGAATACATCACTGGAATGGATACACGTATTGGCTACCCCAATGAACACCTCGCAGGCAATTCCGATGAAGAGATTGCCAGCCCGCTATATGCTACGGCTGTTGGCTTATTGATGAACGCCGTGGAAAATAAGGGACGAAGAGAACTGGACCTTGAAGAAGAGGGAGAATTAGTCCTGGAAACCCAGCAAGAGGTAACCTCTGATATGGGAGCAAAAAGACAACGCAAATCTGTTTTCGACAAGTGGTCTGAAAAATTAAAGGATTTTTTGGATAACGCCGAGTAAGCATAAACTATTTAAACACGTAATAACCAGTAATAAAAGAACCATGAGCAAGAACACTGATTTTGACGGAATAGCCTTCGATCTGCCGAAAAACCAGAGTAATGTTATTAAAGTTATAGGAGTAGGTGGCGGCGGCAGTAATGCCATCAACCATATGTTCCAGGCCGGGATCAATGGAGTGGATTTTGTGATCTGTAACACAGATGCACAAGCCCTTCAGAATAGTCCCGTGCCCAATAAGATCCAGCTGGGGGTGTCCCTGACCGAAGGATTGGGTGCAGGGGCGAACCCCGAAGTAGGGGAACAGGCAGCGCTGGAAAGCATGGAAGAATTAAAGAATATGCTCGACTCCAACACAAAGATGATCTTCATTACAGCAGGAATGGGTGGAGGAACAGGTACTGGTGCTGCTCCTGTCATCGCTAAGCAGGCAAAGGAAATGGAGGTGTTGACTGTTGGTATAGTGACCATGCCTTTTCAGTTTGAAGGGAAGACAAGGTGTATGCAGGCTCAGCAAGGCATCGAAAAACTGAGGTCGAACGTAGATTCGCTTATAGTGATCAATAACAACAAGCTTCGTGAAGTCTACGGGAATTTAGGATTTAAGGCAGGTTTTTCGAAAGCAGATGAGGTATTGGCGACAGCAGCCCGCGGGATTGCCGAGGTAATTACCCACCACTATACACAGAATATCGACTTACGTGATGCTAAAACAGTACTCTCAAATAGTGGCACGGCGATAATGGGCTCCGCAAATGCTTCAGGATCGGCAAGGGCACAGGAAGCCATTTCCAAAGCGCTCGATTCCCCATTATTGAACGACAACAAAATTACCGGTGCGAAGAATGTACTCCTGCTTATTGTATCTGGTTCCCAGGAAATAACGATTGATGAAATAGGAGAGATTAACGATCATATCCAGATTGAGGCCGGGCATAATGCCAATATTATTATGGGAGTTGGAGAGGATAATAATCTAGGTGACGCCATAGCCGTTACTGTTATTGCCACTGGTTTTAATATAGATCAGCAAAATGAAATAGTCAATACGGAAACAAAAAAAATAATTCATACCCTTGAAGATGAACAGAAAGCCGAGCACGACCTGACAGAGAAAACCGTTGTTCATGTATTGGAGGAAGAACAGGATGAATTCGAACCTGTCATCAAGCACGAGTTAAAGGAGGAAGAAGAAGTTCTCGATTTAATCCCGACTACAAATTACATCCGGAATTTCAATGTCTTTTATGAAGAAGTGATTGCGGAACCTGTTTCTGAAGATGAATTCATAATTATCGATTCCAAAGACACACTCAACGATATTGAAGTAGTAGACCCCATTGTGGTGAGCGCCGAAACTGAGGAGAAAGACCAGTTTGCGCTGAGTTTTGATATGCCATTACCATCAGGTGATGAAAAGGAAAATCAGGCTGAAAATGTGATTACTTTTTCTCTTGATGACGAGGTAAAGGACCTGGATGTAAATGATCATGTTGAGGTGATCCCTGTACTTGAATACAATAAGGAGGGGGAGACACGCTACAGCCTCGATGATTATATGGAACTGGAGAATCAGTTAACCGGTGCCAAGTCTAAAGCTGAGGAATTTGAACCAAAAATTGTTGAAGACGAATTGGTATTCGAGAAAAAAGAATTGAACGAGGATTCTCAGTCGGTAAAAGAGGAGGTCGATCCGATGAACAGTTCTATTGAGGAAATGCTGCGCGACCGTGCCGATGAAAGGCGAAGAAAACTCAAAGATTTTAACTATAAATTCCAGAATAGTCTTAATAATATCGATGAGATCGAGAAGGAGCCGGCATACAAAAGACAAGGCGTAAACCTTGAAGAAAGCCCTAAAGACGGAAAGATTTCAAGAACTACGCTTGGGGAGGACAATAACGATGAGATCCAGTTGCGCTCCAATAATTCTTTTCTGCACGACAATGTAGATTAATGGAAGTTTGAGGAGAAATTACCGATAAACAAACCGACCCGGGAATAGAAATGTTCTCGGGTTATTTTTTTTATATTGATGAGCTAAAATTTGCAACTATGAGTTTACAGGAAAAAGTGATGGCAGAAATGAAAAGTGCTATGAAAACAAAGGATAGCGTTGCTTTGGAATCACTGAGGGCGATAAAGTCTGCATTGTTGCTGGCCCAAACAGAAAAAGGGGTTTCAGGCGGACTAAAAGAGGACGATGAACTCAGGATACTTCAAAAGCTGGTTAAGCAACGCAAAGACAGCGCCGCGATCTATCAGGAGCAGGGACGCCAGGACCTGGCCGAACCAGAGTTGGCACAGGCAGCGATAATTGAAAAGTTTCTCCCCCAACAGCTCGGTCATGAAGAAATTGAACGCGAGGTGTTGAGTGTGATTGAACAAACCGGAGCAGAAGGCATGAAGGACATGGGTAAGGTGATGGGCCTGGTGACCAAAAAACTGGCCGGGCAGGCCGATGGAAAGACCATTTCTACCATAGTAAGAGAAAAGTTGAGTAGTTAGGCCATGCAAAACAAGGACTGGCATGAACGATTTCTCCTTGAGATCCTTAAGACGGAGAAAAAGATCGCTCAATACGAAGAAATGACCCAGCCTATAGCACCTGATAATGCCATCGGCAGGGTGTCGCGGATGGATGCGATCAATAATAAGGGCGTAATGGAAGCTGCGCTGAGGAAGGCCAGGGAGCGGTTGGAAGGTCTTAAACGTCATTTCGAGAAGCTCGCCACAGCCGATTTTGCGCGTTGTATAAAATGTAATGCCGAAATACCTATAGAACGTATTTTTATGGCGCCGCAAAGTTCTTTTTGCGTAAATTGCGCTCGCAAATAATCAGACCAAATATTTGATATTATATCAAGAAAATAATAAGGCCGCGTAGTTCAACTGGATAGAATATCAGATTTCGGCTCTGAGGGTTGGGGGTTCGAATCCTCCCGCGGTCACT
>JBDNAQ010000334.1:0-3171 GCA_039768345.1 Flavobacteriaceae bacterium | reverse complement strand
ATGGGGACGATGTTGCAACAATATCGATTTTCGGAAAAGGATTTTCGTGCCAGTCGTTTTAAAGACTGGCCTGTTTCGGTACAGGGCAATAACGATTTGCTGACGCTAACACAACCCGAGGCGATAGCTGAAATTCATCGTAAGTATTTCGAAGCCGGCGCTGATATTGTAGAGACCAATACATTTTCCAGCACCCGCGTAGGGATGGCAGATTACCAGATGGAAGAATTGGTATATGAGATCAATTATGAAGCGGCCAGAATAGCCAAGCAGGAGGCTGTTAAATTCACTGATAATGAACCGGAAAAACCAAGATTTGTAGCCGGGAGTATCGGTCCGACAAATAAAACAGCCAGTATGTCTCCCGACGTGAATGACCCCGGTTTTCGTGCGATTACCTTTAAAGAATTAAGCCTTGCTTATAAAGAACAGATAGAGGGACTTCTCGATGGAGGAGTTGACATTCTGCTGGTCGAGACCGTATTTGACACCTTGAATGCAAAGGCTGCGTTATTTGCTATAGAAGAAGTGAAAGAACAAAAACAGATAGATATTCCAATAATGATCAGCGGAACGATTACCGATGCTTCGGGAAGAACTCTGTCGGGACAAACAGCCGAAGCATTTATGGTTTCGGTTTCTCATATTCCGCTTCTATCCATTGGCTTTAATTGTGCCCTTGGAGCCGATCAACTGACACCTTATCTTGAGATTTTATCGGCAAAATCGGACTTTGCTGTTTCTGCGCATCCCAATGCCGGTCTGCCGAATGCCTTTGGGGATTACGATCAGACGCCACAGCAAATGGCTAACCAAATACAGACCTATCTGGAAAAACAACTCGTCAATATCGTAGGAGGTTGCTGTGGTACAACCCCCGCCCATATCAAAGCCATCGCCGAAGTAGTTAAAAATTTTGAACCCAGGGCTATTCCGCTTTTATCGGTGGATCCATGGACCACCCTTTGAATGATGGAATCTTCAGATCTGAACATAGAAAAAAAATACCTGAAACTATCAGGATTAGAACCCTTGGTGGTTACTCCGGAGAGTAACTTCATCAATGTCGGGGAACGCACCAATGTGGCGGGTTCCCGGAAATTCCTGAGGCTGATCAAAGACGAGAAATACGAAGAAGCCCTGGATATTGCTCGTCATCAGGTTGAAGGAGGGGCACAGATCATCGATGTTAATATGGATGATGGTATGATCGATGGCAAGGAGGCCATGGTAAAATTTCTTAGCCTGATGGTAGCAGAACCTGATATTGCCAGGATCCCTATAATGATCGACAGTTCGAAATGGGAAATCCTGGAAGCCGGTCTGCAAATCGTTCAGGGGAAATGTGTGGTGAATTCGATCAGCCTGAAGGAAGGTGAGGAGGAATTCGTTCGGCAGGCAAAGCTAATCCGTCGTTACGGAGCGGCGGTGATCGTTATGGCTTTTGACGAGCTTGGGCAAGCTGATAATTTTGAAAGACGGATAGAGATAGCCAGGCGATCTTACGATTTATTGGTTGAGAAAGTCGGATTCCCGCCCGAGGATATCATATTCGATCTCAATATATTTCCCGTAGCGACCGGGATGGAGGAACACAGGCGCAATGCTCTCGATTTTATTGAAGCTACTGCATGGGTTAAAAAGAATCTGCCGCACAGCAGTGTGAGCGGCGGTGTGAGCAACGTCTCCTTTAGTTTCAGAGGAAACAATGCGGTGAGGGAGGCTATGCATTCGGTATTTCTCTATCATGCCATCAAGGCTGGTATGAATATCGGGATCGTTAACCCCGCCATGTTGGAGGTATATGATGAAATCCCAAACGAACTCCTCGCCTATGTAGAAGATGTGATCCTGGACAAACGGGATGATGCTACCGAGCGCTTGCTGGATTATGCACAAACCGTGGAATCGACCAAAAAAAGCAGAAAGGAGGATCTAGAATGGAGATCGGATCCACTGCAGCAAAGGATTACCAGGGCATTGGTAAAGGGAATCGATAGATATATTGAGGAAGATATAGAAGAAGCCCGACTCTCGGTAGAGAGACCTTTGGAGGTTATTGAAGGTCATCTGATGACCGGAATGAACGTTGTTGGCGACCTTTTTGGTAGCGGAAAGATGTTTTTACCCCAAGTGGTAAAATCGGCCCGGGTCATGAAAAAAGCAGTAGCCCATCTTACACCATTCATTGAGGCAGCCAAGGAAGAAAATACCAATCATATTGGAAAAATTCTGATGGCGACGGTAAAAGGTGATGTCCATGATATTGGTAAAAACATCGTCAGCGTTGTACTTAGTTGTAATAACTATCATATTGTGGATCTTGGGGTTATGGTTCCCCCCGCAAGAATCATTGAAGCCGCACAGGAACATCAGGTTGATATTATAGGACTAAGCGGATTAATTACACCTTCCCTGGACGAAATGGTATTCCTTGCCAGGGAA
Organism: Flavobacteriaceae bacterium; assembly: GCA_039768345.1. Lineage (GTDB taxonomy): Bacteria > Bacteroidota > Bacteroidia > Flavobacteriales > Flavobacteriaceae > JAHEJJ01. The sequence goes on along the minus strand of JBDNAQ010000334.1, from coordinate 726 downwards.
ATGGAGCGACAAAAATTCCACGTACCTCTGTTAATAGGCGGTGCAACGACCAGTAAGGCACATACAGCGGTCAAGATCGATCCGCAATACAGCGCTTCTGTTGTACATGTAAACGATGCCTCCCGAGCCGTTACCGTAGTGGGCGATCTATTGAATAAGGACAATTCAGACGCTTATAAAAAGGGAATTAAACTCGATTATGAGTCTTTCAGGGAAAAATTTTTGCAGAGACGAAGACAAAAAGAATTTCTGACACTGGAAGAGGCCCGTAGAAATCGTTTGTCGATTGAGTGGTCTGCCTCGGATATAGCCAGACCTAAACAAACCGGTATACAACTGTTCGAGGATTTCGATCTGCAAAAACTTGTCGATTATATCGACTGGACACCTTTTTTCAGGACCTGGGACCTACATGGTAAATACCCTAAAATACTTGAGGATGCTATTGTGGGCGAGCAGGCCAGGGATTTGTTTCGGGATGCAAACAAAATGCTGGCTGAGATTATAAAGGATAAAAAAATTATGGCCAAAGCAGTTTTCGGCATTTTTCCGGCAAACGGCCAGGACGACGATATTATACTGAACACACCAAAGGGAGATTTCACTTTTAGAACGCTGCGTCAGCAGTCGAAGAAAAAATCAGGAATCCCTAATCTTGCCCTGGCCGATTATATTGCGCCACAAGGTATCGGATTGCAAGACTATTTGGGTTGTTTCTGTGTTACT
>JBDNAQ010000333.1:0-3306 GCA_039768345.1 Flavobacteriaceae bacterium | reverse complement strand
GTCATCCTCGCCAGTCTTTTAGAAATTTTTGAAATACTGCTTCATCTCCGATATCATCATAGGTATCCACATCGTTTCGTTCATCGAGCAAAATAACACTGGATCCATTTATCGTTTTAAGGGTTTCCGCCAGGACTTTGTCGGTCCCCCAGTGCTTGTTTTTAAATAAGCCGGCATTTGGCGCTTTCATGCCCAGCAGATAATATCCACCATCTTTAGCAGGTCCTACAACATATTGGGCATTGTCCAGTGCTTCAAATGCTGTATTAAGATCGGACTCCCGGAGATCGTATATATCACTTCCAATGACAATAATTTTCTCATATCCTTTTTCGAAACCGAGGGAAAAGGCATTATGCATTCTTTCACCGAGATCCTCACCTACCTGGTGATATTTTTCAAAAATATGGTCATCGAACAGATCGCCTGATGCCCGGAACTCGGAGTAGAAAACCCATTTTTGCGCATCGAGGTTTTTACTGATGGTCGAGGTATGCTCTACCAGAAAGCTATAAATTTCCAGGGCGATTTCGGGCCCTACCGTCTTGGCCAGTCTGGTTTTGCATTTTCCCAGTACAATATTCCGGGTAAAAATGATAAGTAGGTTTTGCGATTTGTTTTCCAAGATTAAAAAATATCCGGCTAATATACTTTATTTGCTTCAGTCAGCAGATGCGCCCAATACTTACTGTAAGCATGTACATTTTCTGTTTTTTTTCCTAGGGAATCAACCACCACGCCCCCATTATTTTTCCACTCAAAAATGCCTCCATAGAGATTATATACATTGGTGAACCCGCGCTCCAAAAGTATCTCCCCAACATCTTCGGAGCGAATCCCAACCGAGCAGTAGATCATTATATTGGTATCACTTGGAAGACTTTGTTTTAGAGAATCGATTTTGAATGTTGAATCGCCTATCCAGAAGGCCCCGGGAATATGACTTATTTTGTATTCTTCTTTTTCCCTGGCATCCATAACAAAATACTGCCCTTCAGGATTTATTTCGGATGGCTTAATATAGGGAACAGATCCGCTGTTATACCTTTTTAGAGCACTCTCGATTGAAGCTTCCCTGCAAGCTGTGGCAAGGATCAGACTCAGGATGATCAGTGTTCTGGCGGAAGACATATGATGTTTTGATCAAAACCTTAAAGATAGGGTTTTGCGATGATCTGATTTTGGAAGATGAGGCTGTTTCAATTTACAGATAAATAGTACTTTTATCCAAAACCACTATAAATGAAACCTAATAAGCATTCGATTTTAATGGTATTGGCAATTTTTGCCACTTTGGGATGCCGGGATAAAACCAAGACTGATAACGACGGTAAGGAGGATATCAATTCTGGGCAGCTTTATACGGAGGCTTACAGGCCTCAGTTCCATTTCACACCTTCAAAAATGTGGATGAACGATCCAAACGGTTTGGTTTATCATGAAGGGATGTACCATCTGTTTTATCAATATTATCCGGAGGATATTGTCTGGGGGCCAATGCATTGGGGGCATGCGGTAAGCGAGGACATGATTCACTGGGAACAGAAACCAATAGCACTCTATCCGGATGAAAAAGGTTATATTTTTTCAGGAAGCGCGGTGATCGACAAAGGAAATAGCTCGGGATTTGCAGGACAGGAGAAAGAAGCCCTTGTGGCCATATTTACCTACCACGATCCGGAAGGGGAGGAAGCAAAAACCATGACTTTTCAAACCCAGGGCATAGCCTATAGTTTAGATAATGGGGAGAGCTGGACCAAGTATGAAGGTAATCCTGTTATCGATAATGATGGCATAAAAGATTTCAGGGACCCGAAGGTTTTCTGGCACGATGAAAGCCGGAGTTGGATCATGGCACTGGTTGCAGGTGATCATGCAAAGTTCTATCGATCTTCTGATCTTAAAAATTGGACTTATCTAAGCGAATTTGGACGTGAGGTGGGCGGCCACGGCGGAGTATGGGAATGTCCTGATCTTTTCCAACTACAGGTGGAGGGTAGCGACGAAAAAAAATGGGTCCTCCTGATCAGTATCAATCCGAATGCACCCAATGGTGGAAGCGGGACACAATATTTTATTGGGGAGTTCAATGGCACCGAGTTTAGCTCAGATCAGCAGGAAGCCCGATGGCTCGATTGGGGCAGGGATAACTATGCCGGAGTAACATATAACAATGTTCCCGATGGAAGGCGAATCTTTATCGGTTGGATGAGCAATTGGGATTATGCACGTGATACCCCTACTGATAAGTGGAGAAGCGCTATGACCGTCCCTCGTAAATTAAGTCTGAAAAGAATAGGGGACTCTTATGAATTATTGAATTATCCACTCGATGAATTCAAAGGGATCGTTCAGCCTGAATTTAAAAAGAACATGGTTGTAGGTGGCCTAAAAACCCACCATTTCACTTTTGACCACTTTAACGAATCGGAAATTAATTTCCGTACAGCACTGCGCGATTTTGAAATGTATTTCTCCAATGATAAAGGCGATACTCTTCTGCTATCCATGAACCAGGAAAAAGCGGAATTCGTCCTGGACCGCAGTCAATCCGGTAAAGTAGATTTTCATGAAAAATTCGCCCCCGGGGTACAACGAATGCCTATAGGGAATTTACCCGAAAACCCTTTTGAGATCAGAATACTCATGGATTGGTCTTCGATCGAAGTTTTTATCAATCAGGGCCAGTATGTTCTGACTGCACAGATATTCCCTAATGAGTTCTATAAAGAACTTGATATCAGCAATCAAAATACTTCCGACCTGATTCTGCTCGATTTTGAAGTGAACGCAGTTGAGCGGATATGGGAAAACTCTCCTTAGCCCAAATGCGCGATGGCATGCATGAGTCCTCTCAATTCTGCCAAACCTTTAAGACGTCCGATTGCTGAATATCCTGGATTGCTGTGCTTTTTTATATCATCGAGGAGCCTATGTCCGTGGTCTGGCCGCATGGATATAGGTGCAGACCTGGTGGCATTGATTTTCATTAAACGCAGCATCACCTCAAACATCGGAACGTCGCCTTCGAGGTGGTTAGCTTCATAAAAATTACCTTCCCCATCCTCCTGAGTACTTCGAAGGTGGACAAAGTGAATACTGTCTTTATACCGTTCTACCATTTTGGGCAGATCATTGTCTTTACTGACCCCGAATGAGCCGGTACAGAAAGTTATACCATTAAATTTGCTTTTAGGATAAGCCAGGATACCGGCAAGATCATCTGAGGTAGAGACTACCCGTGGTAGCCCGAAAATCGGAAATGGAGGATCATCAGGATGAATTGCCATTTTTATACCGTGCTTT
>JBDNAQ010000332.1:0-5159 GCA_039768345.1 Flavobacteriaceae bacterium | reverse complement strand
ACTACATCCCAGCGTTGATTCAGCTTTTCCTTATCGATAAGCCTAAGTTCCAAAGCTTCCTTATTGGCAAGGTTTTTTTCTTTTCGAATATTTCTTACCGCTGAAATCACTGTAGATGCAAATTCGAATTCCGGAATCATTTCCTGATCTTCAAGAGTAATCACTGGCCAGGACGAGACGATCAGGGCTTGTTCTTTCGCCCGCTTGCCGAACCTCTGCCAAATTTCCTCAGACAGGAAGGGCATAAATGGATGCAGAATACGAAGATTAGCCTCGAATAATTCGATTATCGTATTATAAGTGATACGATCGATAGGCTGTTGATAAGCAGGTTTTACAATCTCGAGCAGCCACGAACAAAAATCGTCCCACACCAGTTTATAGACAGACATCAGTGCATCTGAAATTCGGTACTTATCGAAATGATCGTTTATTTCCGACAAGGTTTTGGCCAGTTTTGCCCGGTACCATTCAAGGCCCAGTTTAGCCGCCTCAGTCTGCGGAATATCCTGAATTTCCCAGCCCTGAATAAGCCGGAAAGCATTCCAAACCTTATTGGCAAAATTCTTTCCCTGCTGGCAAAGCGCTTCATCGAAAAGCAGGTCGTTACCAGCAGCTGAACTGAGCATCAATCCTACCCTGACACTGTCGGCACCATAATGGGCAATCAATTCGAGGGCATCAGGCGAATTACCTAATGACTTAGACATCTTTCTGCGCTGTTTATCCCGAACAATCCCCGTTAAATAGATATTTTCGAACGGTCTCTGGCCCTTGAATTCATATCCCGCCATTATCATTCTGGCCACCCAGAAGAACAAGATATCCGGTGCTGTCACCAGGTCACTGGTCGGATAATAGTATTTAAAGTCCTCATTTTCGGGCTTGAGTATACCATCGAAAACACTGATAGGCCAAAGCCAGGACGAAAACCATGTGTCGAGCACATCCTCATCTTGCAAGAGATCTGTTGTCTGTAGCTTATCGTTTCCAGACTTGTCCCTGGCCAGTTTCAGTGCCATATCAGCATCTTCGGCCACAACATAGTCCTGACTACCTTTTCCATAATAATAAGCCGGAATTCGTTGTCCCCACCATAATTGACGTGATATATTCCAATCCCGGATATTTTCCATCCAATGTCGATAGGTATTCTCAAATTTTTTGGGAAAGAATTTCACTTCACCCGTATGCAGTACTGCATCGATTGCCGGCTTGGCCAGTGTATCCATTTTGAGAAACCACTGTTCCGACAGACGTGGTTCTATTACTGCCTTGGTTCTTTCGGAAGTGCCTACCTTATTAGTATAGGGTTCGGTTTTTTTCAGGAGGCCCAGTCCCTCTAATTCTGCACTAATCTCTTTGCGAACCACAAAACGGTCCTTTCCCTCATAATGAATACCATGGGAGTTAAGACTGGCGTCTGCATTAAAAATATCTATAGTTTCCAGGTTATGCTTTTCGCCAAGAGCCTTGTCATTTTCGTCATGAGCAGGGGTAACCTTTAAACAGCCGGTACCGAATTCAAGATCCACATATTCATCCTCTATAATAGGGATACTACGGTTGCAGATAGGCACAATAACCCTTTTATCTTTTAGATGTGAATAGCGTTCATCCTGAGGATGAATACAGATCGCGGTATCACCCAGGATGGTTTCTGGTCTTGTGGTGGCCACTACCAGTTGCTCATCGGATCCTTCCACAGGGTAGGCTATATAGTAGAGGAGTCCCTGTCTTTCCTCGTAAATTACTTCTTCATCAGAAAGTGTTGTACGGGCTTCCGGGTCCCAGTTAACCATCCTGTAACCGCGGTATATCATCCCCTTGTTGTACAAATCCACAAAGACCCGGATCACCGAGGCCGACATGTCCTCGTCCATGGTGAATTTTGTGCGTTCCCAGTCGCACGAACAGCCCAATTTTTTGAGTTGTTCCAAGATAACATTGCCATATTCATTTTTCCATTCCCAGGCATAGTCAAGGAAATCTTCCCTGCTGATATCGCTTTTCTCTATTCCTCGATCTTTAAGCCTTGCGACCACTTTTGCCTCCGTGGCGATTGAAGCATGATCGGTACCGGGTACCCAACAGGCATTCTTGCCCATCAAACGGGCTCTTCTGATCAGTACATCCTGAAGAGTATTATTCAACATATGCCCCATATGGAGTATCCCTGTCACATTCGGAGGAGGAATAACGATCGTATAGGGCTCCCGGGAATCAGGAGTAGAATGAAAATAGCCGTTGTCCATCCAATAGTTATACCATTGATCTTCAACCTTTTCTGCTTCATATTTCGATGGAATGGACATTTTGTGGTATAGTTTTTGTTTTGATTTATGCGAAATTAAAAAAATGATCATCGCAGGAACTGTTAAAGCTGCGATAATCACTATTATTTTGCCAAATCTTAAATACGAAACAAAAATAAGTAACGTTAGTAGATAACAAAAGAATTTTGGATGTTGAAAGCAAATCCTCTACATTTGAGATTCACCCAAAACCAAAAAAATGATGAAAAAAGCTATTTTATTATTGTTTGTAGGCCTACTTGCTTTAAGTGTCAGCGCGCAGGAAACCGCGCAAATTGAATTTAAGGCAGAGACTATCGACTATGGAGTAATCGAGAAAGGAAGCGATGGTGTGCGTGTATTTGAGTTTACCAATACAGGAACTGCACCCCTTATCATTACCAAGGTGAGTTCGAGCTGTGGCTGTACAATACCTAAAAAGCCTGAAGATCCGATTGCACCTGGTGACACCGGTGAAATTCAGGTAAAGTACGACACGAATCGTGTTGGACCTATCCGCAAGGCAGTAACGGTAATTTCGAACGCCACTACCCCGACCAAAGTATTGAAAATCAAGGGAGAGGTCAAGGCAGCTGATGGAAAGTAAAAAACAAAATAATTCTCAATAGAAAAACCCCGGCATTACCGGGGTTTTTATTTTAATACATTTTCCAGTACAAAACTAAAAAGGAGATCGCGATTATAGCGCTCTATGAGTACCTGTATGCGTTTCCCTTCCCTCTCATTAAGCAGCTTTACTACTTCCTGCAGTTTGAATCGGTGAATCTTCTTCCCATTGATCGCGAGGATGATATCACCTTCCTTTAATCCGGCTTCATCGGCAGGGCTTCCTGCTCTTATTCCCGAAACCACTATTTCCGGCACCAGGCTTAAACGGGTTACATCTTCTTTGATAAGTTGAACATTACCAAAATCGTAGGCAGTTGTACCAACCGTAGCAGGCCGGGCTTCTTTTATTTTTTCGGCTATATATCTTACGCCATTATGTTGCACGTCAATCCCGCTCATGTTGTAGTGAAACGGCTCACCAAAGTGACCATTTTTACGGATTATTATTTCATTTGCGGCATAGTTGAAAACAATATCGAAACGTTTCAAAACCTCCCCTCCTACACTACCATTTCGGTTGCCCAGATTGGAGATAGCCGCGTAGGATTCCATATCAGGGAATGCGGCCTTCACATCTTTCAATTCAAATCTGCCAATTTTAATCCCAGTGATCTTCGTCCGCCTGCCAAAAATATGTCCATTTAAACCTTTACCCAGATAGTCATGAAAGTTTTTTTCGGGTACTCCCAATCCTTTCTCTAAATCCTTAAATAGCCACAAGGCATCCCCGCTACCGGTATCTACCAATAATTTAACAGGAACCTCCCGCTCATCTTCCATCAGCACAGAACCGTCTACATAAGACTTGTTTCCTATTATGCTGATCGGAAGCCGCTGATCCCTTTTAGTCACCCTTCCTTTGTAGAAGCTGGGATCGTGAAACTTTAGGCTCCTTGCATGGTAATTGATGTCTACCACAAAATCCCGGAATAAGTCATATCCTATGATACCATGTATGGGAATCCCAAGTTTGGGAGAAAAGTTCATTTCCTTATCGAGCACTACATAGAGCTGCTGGCTTTCATTTACAATATCCTTTATTTTAAAAGTATTCCCTTTTGAGACCAGGGCTTTTATAGGATCTCCATTTCCAAGTCCCTGGATCGATATTTCAGAGACATTGTTCAATGTGATCGAATCCCTTTCGGTTAAATTGAATAAAATAGGTCTTCGTACACCCGAATCAAGAATAAAGGAAAGTTCAATGCCATTTACTTCGATGGGAACAATGATCAAATTATTGACCAGATCAAATTTGATCTTTTCATATTTCTCTCCATCTGTTATACGATAATGCTGGGCCCCTCCTTTAAAAGGAAGCCATAATATAAGTAACAGGAAAAAGCCCAGATATTCGCGCAAACCGTTCATTATTAAATTGATGCCTCTTAAAGTTACAAAAAAATAGGGGTTGCGAGCTCTATTTTAACATTTGATTAGATCAAGGGAATATCTTGGGCGATGAGTTGTTTCATAGCTAATGATTTCTCATTTTTGCTTAAGAATCATATAGTATGCCATCAATTTCGACCAAGGGACAACTTATGCCGGAATCTCCAATCAGGAAACTGGTCCCTTTTGCCGAAGCTGCCAAGAAAAGGGGTGTAGAGGTAATTCACCTAAATATCGGTCAACCCGATATTAAAACTCCCAAAATTGCACTCGATGCGGTAAGGAACCACAATATTGAAGTATTGGCCTATTCAAGGACAGAGGGTTCAGAAGCCTATCGCATAAAACTTGCCTCCTATTATGCTAAACAGGGAATCGAGGTGGAGGCACAGGATATTATTGTCACCACCGGAGGCTCTGAAGCGCTTTCTTTTACCATGGGTACTATTGCCGATCCTGGAGATGAAATCATTATACCCGAACCATTTTACGCCAATTACAACGGATTCGCTACCGCAATGGGTCTAAGGGTAGTGCCGGTTGTCTCTGGTATCGATAAGAACTTTGCACTCCCCCCTATTGAAGATTTTGAGGTTCACATCAGCCCGCGAACCAGAGCCATTCTGATTTGTAATCCTGGAAACCCCACCGGCTATTTATACAGTAAAGAAGAAATCGAAAAACTTGCACATTTGGTTAAGAAGCACGATCTGTTTTTAGTGGCCGATGAGGTTTATCGCGAATTTACCTATGACGACAGGGAGCATTTTTCAATATTAAAGGAAAAGGGACTGGAAAATCAGGCTATTGTCGTCGATTCGGTTTCAAAACGCTATAGTATGT
>JBDNAQ010000331.1:0-4721 GCA_039768345.1 Flavobacteriaceae bacterium | reverse complement strand
GTTAACCCTATTATTCCATTTAAAGGGGTTCGCAACTCATGTGAGGTGTTTGCCAAAAACTGGTCCTTAAGCTGATCGATCTGCTTTAAGCGGTTTACCATAGCCCTCTCACTTTGAAGCTTTTTATCTTTTTGCCGGGACCTCCAATAGATGCCAGCAATAATCAATAATGCCAATCCGCCGAAGACAATAAGATTAAACTTATTTCGCTGTTGGTTGAGTTCCCTTACGTATAGCAGCTCGCGTTCCGTATTTTGTTTATGAAAGGCAATGCTGTCTGCCAGTTGTTGTTTCTCAAATTCGTACTGCATTTCCTGCCGGGTGATCTCTTGTGCCTTGTCTTCGGTAAATAGCGAATCTTTAATAGCTGATGCTTGCCGGTAATATGCCAGAGCTGTCCGGGGATCCCCGATTCCTTCATAAGCATTACTCAGGCACTCACAGGCTTCTTTTATCAACATTGTTGCTCCCATAATTCTCCCCAATTGAAGACTTCGATCACAATCAATTCTGGCTTTTTCGAAATTCTTCTTATTAAGATAAGATTGCCCCCTATACAAATAGGCAGCCGACAGACCATCTTTATCCCCAATACTCTTCTTTGTTTCAATACTCGGGTTAAGGTATTCGAGAGCTTTATCATATTGCCCGAGTCGGTTATAAACATCACCGATATTGCTATATGCTCTTGTATAACCGAGTTTATCGCCCAGCTCAAGAGAGAGGTCGGCACTTATCAATAAATTTTCCAACGCCAGATCGAATTGCTCCAGATTGGAGTGGACAAGCGCAATGTTGTTATAGGTACTCGGCAGGGAACTCTTATTGCCTATCTCTTTTTTGATCGAAAGACTGTAGGTATAATAATCCAGCGCTTTTTTTTCATTTTTCTGCCTCAGATAGATATTGCCCAGATTATTGGTTACCCTTGAGAGTCCTGCTTTATCTTCCAGAATTTCATAGGTGCTCATCGCTTCCAGGAGATTCTTTATCGCTTCAGGATAATTTCCAAGTTCGTAATGCACCGTACCGATATTACTTAGGGTTGTTGCGATGGATAGTTTGTCATTACCAGAGGATAGCAGTTCATAACTGCGGGTAAACGCCTCAAGGGCCTGGATATAATCCCCTTGAACCGCATAAGTGTTTCCTACAAATCGTGTCGCAGTAGCCTCCCAGTTGGGTTTGTTCAGTTTTTTGGCAAAATGGCTAAGCCGCTTACCGAGAATCCTGGCAGAATCCAGGTCCGAACGAAAGTGTATCATAAACAGATCGAGTCCTGCCTCGAAACGTAATGAGTCGTTAAGCGCTTTGTTATTCCAAACCTTATTCAGGCTGTCAGTTTTGGACTCCTGGGCGGAAACAGGTTGGAAGGCCAGCAATAATAGAAGGAGTACAGCGAAAAGAGAATTGGTCAAAATATGCCCCCGTTGGTTAAATCTATTAAATTTAATGGATAATTCGCAGACTTCAAAGGCATTGCAGTACTTCCTGATGCCCACAGTGGATTGATTTGCAGCAGCTAAGCGTTATTTGGCAGCTTGTATTCCGTGACGACTTTATATCGATATCATTTCTAATGAAATTGATTTATTTCATCCAAATAAGTACTCGGGCATCCGATTACTCAGCTTAAGCTGTTAGCTTTATTCGGCAGCAATATCGACTTCATCTTCATTATCCTGGACAATAAGGCACAGAATTCCGGCCAACATCATGGAAACTCCGCCAATTACGAGTGCATAGATCGAAACGTTACCAAAGAAAGTCTTAAGCATAAACCCGAGGATGCCTGCTGCCACAATTTGGGGTATCACGATGAAGAAATTGAAGACGCCCATATAATAGCCCATTTTATCGGAGGGTAAAATACTCGAAAGCATTGCATATGGCATAGACAGTATGCTGGCCCATGCGATTCCTACCCCTACCATCGAAAATAGCAGGAGATTGGGATCCGAAATAAAGAATATCGAAACCAGTCCAATTCCGCCGCAGAATAATGCGATCAGATGGGTAATACGCCGACTAATTTTGCCTGCCACTATAGGAAGTAAAAAGGCCACTAAAGCTGCTACCCCATTGTAAACGGCAAAACATATCCCCACCCAATCTGCTCCTTCATTGTATAAAGCAGAAGAGGTGTCGGAAGTAGCATAAACATGACTGGTTACGGCCGAGGTGGTATATATCCACATTGCGAATAGTGAGAACCAGGAAAAGAATTGTACAAATGCCAGCTGCACCATGGTTTTGGGCATCTTAAAAATACCCATAAACGATTCTTTTAAACCGGTAAAAACGCCTTTAGATGCATTTTCTTCCTTTAGTTTCTCAATATCATCCGGTGGATATTCCTCTGTTTTAAAGACCGTCCACATCACGGCAGTAAAATAGGCGATTCCTCCTATATAAAAAGACCATTTAACCGAATCGGGTATACCACCACCTTCAGATACATTGCTTATCCCTAACCAATTGGTCATGATATAGGGTAGTGCTGAGGCAATAATTGCACCGAGTCCGATAAAAAAACTTTGCATGGCAAAACCACTGGTGCGCTGCTCATTAGGCAGCATGTCTCCAACAAAAGCCCTGAACGGTTCCATACTAATATTGATTGAAGCATCCATTAGCCATAACATTATGACGGCCATCCAGAGGACAGTGGAGTTAGGCATCCCGAAAAGTGCCAGGGTAGCCAGGATAGCACCAATGGCAAAGAAAGGTCTCCTGCGTCCCCATTTGACATGCCAGGTCCTGTCGCTGTAATAACCGACAATTGGCTGAACCAAAAGACCGGTAACAGGCGCTGCGAGCCAGAGAATGGGTAATTCATCCTTTGAAGCTCCGAGTGTTTCAAAAATACGGCTCACGTTAGCGTTTTGGAGGGCAAAACCGAATTGAATACCCAGGAATCCAAAACTCATATTCCAGATCTGCCAAAACGAGAGGCGGGGTTTAACGGAACTGATGGAAATTTTCGACATGCTTTTTGAATTAGTTTGGTTGAGGAGGTTTCGCGGTATAGGCTAAAATAGGTTTTTTTTATCAATGCCAGTATTGGACCACGGCCGCAAGTTTTCTCTTTTGCAAAGTATTAAAACCACAGATTTTCATTGATCGGTGAGATCACACAAAAAGGAAAATCCAGTGCAATGAATATTTACAAATTAGAATTGCAGGAAACAATTTCTCCAAGGAGCCTGTTTACAGGCCTTGGTAAAGCATAACATGATTTACAACAATAAATGAAGGAAAATTCCTATAAATTATTGATAATTTAATCAGCATTTCACTGATAATTCGACAACAAATACCATATTTTTTCTGTGATTCTGTAATGGGGAATGCACTTCATCGAAAAAAGTTGTCCGTTTATCTGGATGCTGTATCTTAGGTGAACAAATCTTATTTAGAACTTAAATCTATGCTTTGAAACTACTTCCTCCTGAGCATTTTATTTCTTAGGTAGTTCACGCAGGTGAATATCTTAACCCGAAATGGCGTTTAGCACCTATAACGAAACGCCATGGATCAAATAACCCGCTCAACCCCGAATTTACCATTGCATACTGGCCATTTTTGAGGTCATTTGCAGCTTTTAGTTTTTCATTTTTGATTCATTAAAAATGTTCGGGAGGATTTTAGAAACCCTTTCAAAGTGCCTTCCAGGTCTGTTCTATCAGTGATTTTGTTGCTCTTATTCCCATATCTTCACTCAAACGGCTACCTTCATATTCGATCCCGATATATCCATCAAATCCGGATGACTTTACCAGTTGAAGCATTTTATGGTAGTCGATGGTGGTTTCATTGCCATCTGTATCAAAGTCATAAGATTTTGCACTTACTCCTTTAGCGAATGGAAGCAATTGCTTCACACCTTTATAAGGATCGTATACTTCAGAGCACTTGCCTCCCTGTGTACTACCCCACTTGGCATTTAGGCACCAGTTTCCGAAATCGGGCAGGCTTCCCAGGAAGTCATTATTTACTTCACCTATAATTTCACTGATATAAGAGCCGTCGGAGCTATGTAATCCGTGGTTTTCAATTAGAACATTGATGCCGATTTCGGCTCCATGCCCGGCTAATTTGCCCAAACCATCAACCAGTTGGGAGCGCATAGACTGCCGGTCTCCCGACCCAAATGCGTTGACCCTTATGGAATGGCAGTTCAGGATCCTGGCAGCATTCAACCATTTGATATGATTTTCAACGGCCTGGTTTCTTTTTCCCTCATTGGGATCTCCGAGATCACCTTCATCATCAATCATGATCAACAGGTTCTCCACGGCTGCATTATCAGCTCTTGTTTTCATCCGATTCCAGAATTTTTCATCCTTCCCGAATTTTTTGTAGAGCGAACTGACGTATTCAACTGCAGGAATCCGGTAGACATCCATTGCGATCGAAGCAAAGTCTTCTGTTTTCAGAACCGCTTTTTCGAAGGATCTGTGTAACGACCACTGGGCAAGAGAAATCTTGGGTGACGATTTATCAAAAAAAAGGTATTGTTCTGCAGCTTTCAACGGTGCCGGAATACATAAAACCGTGGCACCGCCCAATGACTTTCCTATAAAATCTCGTCTGTGCATCTCCTGCTAATTTAACTATCCTCAAGCCTCCCCATTGCGCTTATTTATAATCTCGATGATCCAATATAAGAGTTGTGAAATGCCGCCGACGAAAATGAATAAAAGTATCCACACCACCAG
>JBDNAQ010000330.1:0-4622 GCA_039768345.1 Flavobacteriaceae bacterium | reverse complement strand
TATAACGGATCATCATATGAAAATTAAAATTGGCCAGATCTATATCTGAAAAATGAGGTATAATCCGTGCCTTATAAACGAAATAGATCTGACGCGATCGTCCTTCAGCCTTTAAACGGTTGAGCAAGGCCTCTGCTTTTTCCGCACTCATAGATATTAGAATACCTGACTGGTACATTTGCCCTTCGGGCGTATAGTTCGGTTTAAACAGGGAATCTTCCTTGGAAGATTTGTATTCAATAGTCACCACGCCCCCCGACTGTGCATTTAAATTTTTCAGCACAAATCCTCCTGCATTAAAATCATATTCTCCCAACCCGGTTTTTCCAACAAAATATACCTCCTGTGCGCCCTTGTCTGCCGACCATTGAATAAATTTCCTGGCATAGGTGTCCATAAAATCATTAAAGGCCCTCATTTCTGCAAATTCACCCGCACGACCTCCCCAAATAGCCTGGCGCATTTTCTGCTGGTACGCCCCCGAGGAGTTGGGCATATGAAGTGGAAGGCATGGCTTTTGTTCCGCACAGAAAAATCTGGAGAATTCTTCCGGTTTAAAATTATAGGCCCCCATTTCTTTCAGTACTATCGCCCAATATACATCTACAGATTTAGCGTACTGGGAATTGGTGTCTTCCAGGGCAGGACCTGGCCGAAAAGATTTTCTGATCTTATCGAGATCAATCGTGTTTTTGGCAGCCTCCATATGAACCAGTCTGAAATACTGTATAAGCCCTTGACGAAGACTGAAATCAAGTTCTTTGCGTTTCAGCCCGGTATTAACATACTCCGTTCGATCCAGTTTTTTGGTGAAATATACCCTCTGGTGACCCAAACGCAACAAGTCCCTGAAGGTGGGCACGGCAAAAGGCCTGATATTTTCCTTGTCGGGTGATTCAATAAGGCGGATCTCCCCGGGAGAAAAGCCCAGTTCCTGTTCTGTAAATCCCGCTGCCTGACCGAAAACCAGAAAATGACCCAGGGCCCACAGCGGCAATAATAATTTAAGAGAATAATGCATATGATTATTTTGTAAAATCGGCCTCAAAAAGTTTGAGCGTTAATTCCTCGTCTAAAAAGAACTCGATGATATTGGATATCGGTTCCTGAACCAGCTGGGTTGGTGCGGAGCCATAGACTCCCTGAGGACCTTCGGCTTCTCCAATTCCAATGCTTGACTTATATACATAGTAGACCTGTCTGTTCCTGGGGTTATGAGCCTCCATGGTTTCCACCAGCTTTTCGGCTTTTTCCGGACTCATTTTGACAAGCGTACCTGCCAAATGCTGCCCATCAACACGAGTTCGGGCAAAAAAACTATCCTCTTCCCCGGTTTTAGGGTACCTGAGCAACGAACTTTTTAAGGCTTTCGTTTCCACTGCGTAAACCCTAATAATAAACCCTTCATGGTTAAAGTCGTAGTCCTGAATGTACGTTGTTCCTACAATGTAGGCTTCCGGTTCATTTACCTGGCTTGCCCATTTCTGAAATTTAGGAACCTCGGTGTTCACAAAAGCCTGCCAAGCCCGTAGTCGTGCGAATTCATCACTCCCCCTTCCACCCCACGAATGTCTATTTTTCTTAGAAGGGACATAGGCACCGGTGGTTTCCGGAATGCAGTTTTCCCCGTCTTTGCACCAGTATTTGGAAAGTGTTTTGGGTGTTAGTGAACTGGGGGCCATCTCCTTGAATCGCCCGGACCAATATAATGTGGTATAAAGAGCATCATCACGCGGGGTATTTGCGGTAATGGTGGGCCGGAACTCGCGGGCTAGTTCAGCGGGTTTTATATCAGACGTTCGATGTGCGATCTCCATCAGTTCGAACAACCGAAGTGTGCTTTGTTGTTTTTTGATTAAGAGTTCTTGTCTTTTTCGTTGTGAGCGATATACCTCCTGGGGTATCGGATTGGCAGATAAACCATAGGAATTTAGCTTTCCCAATCGGATAAGCCCGCGGAAACGAGGAATAAATAATGGCCTCAGATCATCGGGATTGGGCGATTCAATCCGCTCGAAATCGCCAGGATCAAAACCGAGAGCAGTTTTGGTATATTCTTGTGCATGTAATTGAAGGCTAAGCAGCATACAATAGCCAAAGATCAAACTAAACGTCCATTTATTTTTCATAGCTGTCAGAGTTTGGTTTCGTATACCAATTCCTTGAGTTCCGGGTCGAGGTAGAAGCGGATGGTAGTATCTTTAAAATCGTACAGAAATCCGATATTCCCTCCGAAGGCCGAATGGGTTCCTCCTCGCCGTTTAGGCCCCATGCTATAGATCTCTGCGACCATCACAGAATAGAGCATTTGAGTGGAACGCTGGTGGTACTCTGTTTTCAAACGATTCTTTATGCTTTCGGCCTTCTCCGGAGGTATAGCTAAAAGCACATTTTTTACGAATCCGATATTGATATCAAAACCGAGTGCTTCCGGATCCCTTGGCCAGAACTGGAGGTCCTGCGAAGCAAATGCCACACTCCCTTTAACGGGGCCAATAACAACATCGAAGCCTTGTTTCTGAAAATCATAGGTGGTTAGAATCACCCTATTGATCAGGGCTACTTCCCGACTTACATCTTTCGCCCATGCCAATAGTTTAGGCACTTCGGTTTCCACAAATTTCTTATACGCCGCCCGCTTTTTAAATTCGTTCGACTGAGGTCCGGCCCAGATTCTTCCCTGTCGCTGACGATAGCCTTCGCTGCATTTTTCACCTGAAGGACAATAGTATTCCTTATAGCGTTCCTTTGTCAGCATCCCTGCTGCCATTCCCTCGATATGGAATCGGGGGACGATAAAATAATTGAGCTTTCCGTCTACCTGATCACTAAAAGTGTGATATTTATCCGTGAAACCATATCCTTCACTATTATAGACCATCAACTTCTCGGTTGTAAATTCATCCGGTATTAGTTGAAGACATAGCAGGCTGAGGTAGCAGCCCATATTATGCGTAAACTCCTCTGTCACTGCCTGACGCTGCTTTCGCGTATCGGGAATCTCGGCTCTCAGTTGGGGAATATCGACCTTATACGTGTCTAACATGCCAATACGGGGGCGGCCTTCAAATGTGGCCAGTATCAAGGGATTGAAACTTTCGGGATCGGGGGATTTTAACAGCAGTGTTTCTCCTATATCAAAAGAAAGATCTGAAAAAGATCCCTCCCGGTCATGAAAAGCATGCGGATCTGTCCAGAATAATGTATCGTCCTGGGCTAGCCCCTTCCCGGGGAAACCCAAAAGAGTGACTAACAGCAAATAGAGCATGAGGCTATGGTTAGGCCTAACCTTCAAAAAATAATATTTCATAGGATCTGCGAATTATCAATAAGGAGGGGGATTTCTAAAGGTATGAGAGAATTTGAGAATTTGCAATCCTATACGGATTAAAAGTTGCGCTAATTCCTTCATGATTCAAAACTAGTCTTACTTGTTGAGCTAAATAAGTTCGAATTGCCATGCTTTATGGTCTTCTCCTTAACAACCGCTCTTGTATTATTGAAATAAGATCACTTGCCAAAATCTATGTATCTTAAAGCGACTAAATCCTCATTAATAATATCAGACATCATATCCATATGAGAAAACATGCCAAAACATCCCGAGTAATGATTCTTAGATTCAATTTAATTTTTCTGCTGATATGCTCGATCTCTATAGCTCAAACCAGGGAGGAAGGCCCATTCTGGCCGAATCAGGAATGGGGAGCCCAGGACCAGGTCGGGGCCTCAAACAGGATAACCCCGCAAAAGATAATGGAGGCGCTTACTCTTGCCACTACAGGTAAGGTATACGAACTGGGGCAGGTCTATGAAGAGGGTATGCCGCTTTATGGCAGTCGCAGTTATTCGATGATCCTGCCCTCCAAGGGTGCGGCCTGGGCAGACAACAAACTGGTAGGTAATGATGAATTCCTGGCAACGCAAATAGGACAGGTTGGCACCCAATTCGACGGGCTAGGACATATTGGCCAGGAGGTGGAAATGGAAAACGGCAAGGTGGAATACGTGTTTTACAACGGTTATACCGCCCGGGAAATGGATGCTTATAACGGACTCCAAAAGCTGGGGATAGAACATGTTAAACCCATCATTACCAAAGGAATCCTCATCGATATTGCCGGATATAAGAATGCAGACCGATTGCCCAACAGCTATGAGGTTTCGTTAGAAGATGTTTTGGGAGCCCTTCAAAGACAAGGAATACCGGAGGGCAGCATTGCGCCTGGTGACGCACTTTTTTTCCGTTATGGATGGTCTTCATTATGGGATAATCCTGATGACTATAATGTTAATCCTCCGGGTATCGGTTTGGAGGTAGCGCGTTGGGTTGCCGAAAAAAAGGCGAGTATGGTAGGTAGTGATTCCTGGTGTACCGAAGTCATCCCAAACCCTGTTCCCGGACAGGCATTCCCGGTTCATCAGGAACTGATGATGAGAAATGGTATTTATAATTTGGAGAATATGACTTTCGATGCACTGATGGAGGATGAAATCGATCAGTTTCTATTTATCGTAACTACTTTAAGATTTAAGGGGGCTACAGGATCACCGGTAAGGCCTATCGCTATTAGATAATTAAGATATATGCTATTGGCTCTTTGGCGGTTATGATCTTTGAT
>JBDNAQ010000048.1:0-3855 GCA_039768345.1 Flavobacteriaceae bacterium | reverse complement strand
GAAGAAAAGATAAATGACAGCTATTAATGCCGTCAGGTATGAACATCGCTTATTGCAGAACATAATTCGACTCCTTACTAGTTTAAAAACAAAAGGAATTTAATGTGGATTGCATTTTAAAATAAATCATTAAACCACTTTTAACTTTTATTCGATTACCTGCCTTCATGCGAAATTTTGTAGGCTTATTTTAATTTTTGATATTCAGATGAAACATTAAATTTTTGAAAATCGAAGATATGCGCCTGATAAGCGAGAAAATTGATGCTTTTCGAACTTGCACTAACTTGCCAATAGTTGTACACTACAAGCAGTTGTAATCAGTACATATACGGTTTGAGTATCACAACGATTCAGGAAATTTTTGAACCTGGTTTAGATAGCAGTTAGCAACAATGTAGCCCTGAGAGCCGCGGTTGATGATATCACAGGTTTACTGAAGCAGTGAAAACCTTCGCTTTGTTGGAGATAACACCACTGGCCCTTAAAGACTATACCAGAAATCTACGATTTCTATCGAATCTGACCTATACAATATCTTGTACTCACGCAACCGCAACCGCAACGGCCATACCTAATCCGAAGAAAAAATGGTTTGCCAGACTGGAAAGTGGAGCCATGATGCCTTCGGGGGACCGCCAACCAAATACTCCCAGCCCCATTGAAGGGTAAACGAAGAAAACAGATGCTACCGTCGTTGCGACGCCATAGATTAGTGCCCAAACAGGTGACGCAGGCCCTCCAACAAAGAGATCCCAACCGAGTACGAATGGAATGGCGAGGCACACGCCGATTGTGTAATGCGTAATATAACCATAGATAATTTCGTTAGTGACCTGCTGCATTTCACTGGGATGTTGATAGCGGAAGCGCCCGTGAACCCACCCTACAGACATTCTTCCAATCATCCCCACCTCTATTCTTAAGAGCATTCCAGTTCGGGCGAAGAGATGATTCAAAGAATCCATAGCAAGCGTCCCCAACACCCCAGCCACGATTCCATTTATGATAAGATCCATCGTTCCTCCAATGTCCGTACAAGAGATAGAATACTGAGAGGATTGATCAATCCAGTTTGCCATCCTTGTTTTCGTTTAGTCTTCACCATGACTTTTAGTCACCTAACGTTTATACTCAATAGACGTCTATTTTTTGTAGATTTATGCCAGAAGTCTTTAAATTTTCTTGAAAGCAAGCCTCCCCATATATGGTACCACAGCCTTTTAGAAGTTCCTCGTTCCGTTGATGAGATTGAGAGACATGGTCTCGTAATGTTTGAATTTATCGGCGCAAAGGGGTATCCACTGTAATGAATTGTTTACAATCATGATTTGTCATCCACTAAAGATTTAACTTGAGCGCCAATCTGAATTGGGTCTGCGTTCGCCTCTATGCATACAGAAACATGACCCCAACTTTCAGGAAGGACGAACTGAAAAAAATTTCCATAGCGCACGAGTATGTAGTCGAGACCACCACAGTCGATGTTACCACGCTGGGAGGCCAACTTTAGTAAGGACGGGTTGACGAGCAATTCCTCGTAACGATCACTCTCCGAACTGCTCGCATCGGAGGTATCGGATTTTGACTTTGATTCGAGCTGCCCATTCTTGTAAACGGCAACGTAACGAATAGTATCTGAAAGTCTGAAAATGCTTTCAATCATGGTATCTCCCTCACAGACTCTAACGAACAAGCACACTTGATGTTATGGGGCGCAGCAGAATAGCTGTCAGGTAGAGCATCTTAGATTTCATTTGGTTGGTTCAGAAAGTCTTTGATTTCACGTACCAATATTTCTGGACGCTCTTCGATTACAAGATGCCCCGCTTGAGGCACCGTTACCAATTTTGAATTAGGGATTAACTGATGAAGGGAATGCGCTTGGTCGACCGGTATCCATTTATCCTCTTCACCCCATAAAATCAAAACAGGCTGATGGATAGCGTTATATTTCGCTTGTATTTCATCGGTATATTTTGAATCAGCCTGAGAAATTTGCCTATAAAATGCCGCTTTCCCTTCGGCTCCTGTCCATGGGCGAATAATCTCATGTAAAGTTTCATTATCAATAGGTTTATACGCAGCGGTTTGAACATAAGCTTTTACAATGGCTTCATGGATATAATCTGGTACGCCCGCAAAGGCTGCCTCAAATTTTCTTACATGTTTAAAGAATGGGGAACCCCATGGAGATAACGCAACAGGATCAATTACAATTATCTTCTTATAAGCCCTTTCGTTCAAAATATGATTTCTGAGAACGGTGGCTCCACCAAAGTCATGACCAACTACGAAAGGTGTATTTAGTTGCCATTCATTAAGCAAGGCATCTATCAATTTATTCTGTATACCCAGCGAAACATCAGCATCTGATTTATCCGATTGGCCATACCCTAATAAATCGAAATAGTAGACGGTAAAACTATCTGACAGACCAGTAATTAAGTGACGTAAATTAAATGATGACCATGGTGTTCCGTGAACCAGAACCAAGGGTGGACCGCTACCTTCAAATCCGTACCTAACTTCACGGCCTTCAAAATTGAATTTATTGTTGAGTTTCCACTCACTCATAATCGCTATTATACTCCTCAATCTAACCTGTACTATCTGAACCCTAAAATACTAATTCACAACTATCAGGACATAGGTTACCCGAGTCTAAGGGCAAAAAATGTCATGACATAGGTTACCCATAAAAACTCAAACATATATTTTTGAAGGTATATCGTAGGAAAAAGTTTCAACGAGTTCGTCACCAAGATATACCTGAAGCCTGTGAATTTGAGTAACTATGACTGCTTTCACGTACGAATATACCAGCTCTTTTGAAACAATAAATTTTTCACCAAAAACGTCCATCACGCGATTGCTTCGAATAAATCGGATGAGAATCACATTGCCCTCCGGAACATGATCTAAAACCGGCAATTTGGTATTTGGTCCCAGTTTATGGGGAACATATTTATGTTGCTCGGTGAACTCATCCGGTGTTCTGCCTTTCAGGCAACTGTAGCGATGATGCCGATTGTGGAAAGTCTGAAAGTTTTTGCTTTGACGTTTTAAATATGCGTAACTGGCAAACCACTGCCGTCTAAAGAATTTGCGGTTGTATGTATCATTAAAATGTTCAATTTCGCCGTTGCGCCATGGTTCGCCAATCGGTATGAAAACCGGCTGGATGCCGAAATACAGACAGGTTCTGATCACAACGCCAAAGGACCTTGGGTACTTATTGCTGCCGCGGAAGCTCAGTTCATTGTCCAGCTGCAAGTAATCCGGCGGACCTAAAACCTTCCAACATCGCAGCAGGCCAGCGGCAACCGGCCTGTCCTGCTTGGTTCTTTGAGATTCGATATACACGCGATGGCTGAATCGATCCATCACGTTGAGCGAGTAAAATCGGCCGTCTCCTTTGATATATCGCGGGCCGACAAGGTCGGCTTGGTGAATGTTGTTAAAATCCAGTGCCTCTATGAAATAGGGGTATTCCACCCCTTTGGGCACATATGCAGTTTTTTTTAATCAGCCCTTCGTGTTTAAGCACCCGGTGGATCGTGCTGTCTGAAGGGAATCCATAATCGGCCTTGCGCATCTCCCATTTTATGGCGCTTGTGCCGACCTGGGCAAACGGCTCGGCTTCCAGGCGTTTTCTGGTTGCAATTATACGCTGCCGTTCAACCTCACTGATGCGCTGGGGGCTTTTTCTTGGAGCCCGGCTCTGGTCTTTGAACCAGAGTTTTTCACCGCTGCGGTAGCGTTTGAGCCATTTAAAGAACCACTTTTTTGATCGTTTCAGGCTTGTGTAAATGTCTTTCGGTGATTCACCTTTTATCAATCTTTCGATGGCCG
>JBDNAQ010000047.1:0-23034 GCA_039768345.1 Flavobacteriaceae bacterium | reverse complement strand
GGGCTTTCCTGCATCCATTGAGAGGGGTCTACAGGCTGACCATCTATTTGTAAATAGAACAGAATAGTGCGTTTGGCTTTTTTAAATTTTCGCTCCGCGAACAAATGCTTTACCCCATTGGAAATCAGCACTTCGGTGTTAAAACCCAACGCCTGGAAGTTGCTTTCGCACCAGGCCAAATTCTTATTGATATCATCAGCTATCAGTCCGTAGTTGGGGAGCGTTAAAAAGTCTTTTAAAGTGGTTATTCCTTCCACGAAATATTCGTCAGCCAGCTGACTGATCCTTTCTTTTTTCAGACTTTGACTGTAAACCGATATTGTAGTCAAACAGAACAGGAAGGCCAACGCAATTCTCATAACTTAAATTTAGCCAAATATTTAGATGTGCATGGTTATAAAGAAGAATTACTACTCCTGATTCTACTGCTTTGAGATTTCAGTCTCTTTGATTAATTTGATACTAGGGGAGGGGGTACTTGTTCCCCAACTGCACGATCAGTGATATCATAACAAAGTGTAAAATCTTACTTTCGGTCCGACCGTTCCACCAGAACGATGTAGTCCGACTATTTCTTGCTGAAAGATGCAATTAAAAGGAACTATAATCAGACTAATACGCCTACAATTAATTCAATTTCTCTTTAAAAAATTCAATAGTGCGGTTCCAGGCCAGTTCTGCCGATTCCCTGTCATACCTCGGTGTGGTATCGTTATGAAAACCATGATTAGCATTTTCGTACATAAAGGCCTTATATTCTTTATCAAAGCTTTTTAAGGCCGCCTCATATGCCGGCCAGCCTTCATTTACCCGCTTGTCGAGTTCGCCGAAATGAAGCAGTAATGGCGCATTGATCTTATCGATATTTTCTTTAGGCTGCCCTCCATAAAAAGGAACCGCGGCACTCAAATCGGGTACTTCTACCGCCATCATATTGGAAATCCATCCACCAAAACAAAAACCCACCACTCCAACCTTACCGCTACACTCCGGATGGTTTTTTAAATGCTCAAATGCGGCGATGAAATCCTGCAACATTTCGTTCCTGTCCCTTTTTCGCTGAAGTTCCCGCCCTTTATCATCGGATCCCGGATACCCGCCAAGAGGAGTTAAAGCATCGGGTGCTAAGGAAATAAATCCGGCAAGGGCCGCACGCCGACCCACATCCTCAATATGCGGATTCAATCCGCGATTTTCATGTACTACTACAATCCCCGGTAGTTTTTCTTTCGCATCTGCAGGTCTAGAAAGCAATCCTTTTATGGTGCCCCCACCTTTAGGGGAATCATATTCGATAAATTCTGTTTTCAATCGCTTGTCATCTTGTTGGATCTGTATCTTTTTTACATAATCCGGAGAGATAAAGCTGAGAAGAGCTCCTGCCGTTATGCCACCCACCGCGTATGTGGATAACTTATCAAGAAATAACCTCCTGGGTATTCTGTCGTGCGCATAGTCATCATAAAGATCAAAAACCTCTTGTTTGATATCTTCTTTCCTTAATTCTTTCATCCGTATATATTTCTCTTGTTTCGCCGAATTTAAATGTACATAAAAATAGTTCTCCTGGGCGGATATCGATTGGATAATGAAAAGGGTCGGATCTGGCCCAGGATCCATAATAGTAAACGTACTTCCTGCTGGAGTGGATTAAGATTTCGGCTTGTCTTTCTTGGTCTGCAGAGATATCCTACGCTGAAACTCGCTCTTCGGAGCTTCATTTATAGCATAGTCATAGGCGTCGCTTGTATTGACAAAGAAGTTTTCTTTACCGATCTTTTCAAGTAAACCGGATTTATAGATAATATCGCGGGTAGGGCCAATCACATTTGAGAATAGAATTTTAATATTCTTTTCATTGAATTCCTCGACCAGGTTCTCCAACATAAAAACCGCACTGCTATCTATATAATTAATCGGTTCTGCCTTGATAATTATGGCTCGCAAACCTTCACCTTTTTCTTCTGCCAATCGCAAAAGCGTTTTCTTGAAATAATCTTTATTCCCAAAATACAATTGGGAATCAAAGCGCAGTGTAAGTAAATTATCAGCAATTTCAACATCGTCTGTAAACCGATCTATATTTCTAAAATATGTGGTCCCCCTGATCTTTCCAAGAACTGCAACGTGCGGATTTGAAGTTCTGTAAAGCAATAGCAACAAGGAAATCAGGACACCCAGTAAAATACCCTCTTTTATGCCGATGGTAAGGGTGATGATAAAAGTGACGAGTAATAAAACGAATTCATCTTTTCGATTTTTATAGAGTCGGATGGGATATCTTATCTCGATCAAACCAAAAACTGCCACCATGATGATCGCCGCCAGAATGGCATTGGGCAAATAGTAGAAGAGGGGGGTTAAAAATAATAATGTGAGTCCAACTATCACGGCACTAATCAATGCGGCCACTCCGGTTTTGGCACCCGAGAGGTCATTAACCGCTGTTCGTGAAAATCCTCCCGTAGTAGGGTAGGACTGGAAAAAAGATCCTATGATATTGGAGGCGCCAAGGGCGAGTAATTCCTGATTGGCATCGACCTCATATTCTTTCTGCTTGGCCTCCACCGCCTTAGCCACCGAAATCGCTTCCATAAAGGCGATGAGCGCCAAAGTGATCGCTATAGGAAATAGTTCATTAATTCTGGTAAAATCGATAGTTGGCGCCTTAAATTCAGGAAGCCCGCCGGGGACATCCTCAACGATTTGCACACCAAATGAGTTGAGATCAAGGAAGTAAACCACGGCTATACCTATTACCACTACAATCAACGCACCAGGGATTTTTTTTAGGTATCGTTTGATCCCTTTGAGCAGTAAAATGGCTATTATCCCGATTCCGAGTGTATAGATATTTATTTGATCGATAGTCTGCCAGGCGTTTCTTAATAGAAAATGCACCTGGTTGCTTCGTTCTATCTCTGTCCCAAGCAGGTGTTTTAATTGGCTAAGGCCGATAATGATCGCGGCGGCAGAAGTAAAGCCGCTGATTACTGGTTTGGAGAGAAAATTCACCAGGAATCCCATCCGAAGCAATCCAAGAAGAAACTGAATGCTTCCCATGAAAAACGCAAGGAAAATCGCCATGGTAATATACTCCTCTATGCCCGTTAGCGCCAGTGCTCCTAAGCCGGAAGCTACCAGAAGGGAGTCCATTGCCACTGGTCCTACCGCCAGCTGGCGCGAGGTTCCTGTAATAGCATATATTATCTGTGGTAAAAGGGCAGCATATAAACCAAATACTGGGGGTAATCCCGCAATCATGGCATAAGCCATACCCTGTGGTACAAGCATGATGCCCACAGTAATACCCGCCGCAATGTCTCCAGAGATATACTCCTTCTTATATTCAGGAAGCCACTGTAGAATAGGAAAGAATTTCTTTAGCATGGGCACTTCTTAGCAGTAAAAATAGTATTAGCATATTGCTTTTGTCGTAACCTGGGTTACAAAATATAAATCATGGACTCTATTCTTGTATCGGTCTTAACTGTGTTAGGGGCTAAGAAAAAGCGATAGACCGAGCTTTTAATCATGTCTTCCCAACTTTGGTTTTATCAGGAAGCTAAGAGTTGTTCTTGCAAAAAGAAGATTTATGTCTTATACGTTCTTTATCAATTTCAAATAAAGCTTAAACTGTTTTCATTATACAGTTCAGGGCTTTATCTTACTATTGGGGAGGGGTTAAGTACCCCCGCCTCTCATTTAGAGTTCATTTTTTGAAATACCAGAATTTCTAATCAAACTCATCTTATCTCACAAGAATCCTATTTCCACCAACTCGTGTCCAATCCTTCCAGACTGTCTATCATGATTGGTTGACCGATCTTCGGTGTTACTAAAATACTGTTTAGTTGCCCCGCTTTTATCACTGCACGTTCAATAGGATCGGTCCATGAATGAAGCGCTAATTGGAAAGCGCCCCAGTGAATTGGCATTAAGGCCGAAGCCCCGATATCCATGCCTGCCTGAATCGTTTCTTCCGGAAACATATGTATGTCGGGCCATAATTCATTATACTGCCCGCACTCCATCATGGCGAATTCGAACGGCCCATATTTTTCCCCTATTTCCTTGAAATGTGGACCATAACCACTATCCCCGCTAAAGAATATCGATTCTTTATCAGAACGAATCACCCAGGAACTCCAAAGCGTAGATTGTCGATTTTTGAGCTTTCTGCCGGAAAAGTGCTGGGCAGGTGTACATATGAATTCAAGATTCAGATAACGCGCCTCCTGCCACCAATCCAATTCTATTATTTTGTCTTCCTCAACTCCCCAGGCTTTTAAGTGTACACCTACAGCCAAAGGAGTATAGAACATCTCTACCTTGTCTTTTAATTTCATGATGGATTCATAATCCAAATGATCGTAGTGATCATGAGAAATTATTATGGCATCGATCTGGGGTAGTTTCTCAATTTCTATAGGCAACGGGCCACTAAATCGATTTCTGCCCAACAAAGGATGTGGAGCGGGTGTTTCACCGAACATCGGATCCAGCAATATGTTTCTTCCTTGCATCTGCAATAAAAAAGCCGAGTGACCAAACCACATCAACCGTGTTTTTCCCTCATAATTCGCAATTCCTGTAGAATCCAGGGGCTGCACTGGAATTGGATTCTTAGGAGCTCCATTGGGTACCTGTGTAAAAAAGAATTTTCGTGCGATCGAAAGTGTCTGCCAAAAACCGAACTTTTCAGGAACGTTTTTACGATTCATAAATGCACCATTTCTGTAGTTCTCCGACTTTGAATATTCAATTTTCAATGCCTTATCCACATCTCCTCCGAAGGAAGGATAGTACCCCACAAATAATGAATAGCCGATGAAAACAATGGCTATTATCACAAGAATGGCCAACGCAATGATTTTTGAAAATTTGGTGATTTTTTTCAAAGACTAGGTGTTAAGACAGTTCGGCGAGTCCATTGATATCCCTATTTTCCAGATGCTTAAGTTCCATAGGATGAAAAATGCTATTGATCATCGCACGTCCAATCTTAGTCGTCGTCGTGATGTTAGGAGACTTCTTTAGTATTCCAAAAAAGGGACGCATCACCACATAAATGGAATTATACCATGAGGTCTTAGACTTGATACCTTTTTCAGGTATAATCATTCCCGGCCTGAATGCATAGGCGTCCTGAAAACCCTTTCCCAATATAACATTCTCAGCTTTGCCCTTAATTCGGGCCCACATAACACGGCCCTTTTCAGAACTATCGGTACCCCTTCCAGACACATAATTAAATACCATATCCTGATTTAAACCAAAGAGGACATCGGCAAAACTCTTAATTGTATCATAGGTGATGACCGAATATTTTTCTTCACTCAACCCAATGGCAGAGACTCCCATGCAGTAAAAACAAGCGTCATATCCTGCCAGTTGTTCACTATGGCTCTGAATTTGCGTGAAATCAGATAGTAAAACCTCTTTAAGTTTAGGATGCTCCATATTTACAGGATTTCGGTTAACCACAAGTACTTTTTCAATTCGGGGATCATCCAGGCATTCTAAAAGTACGCCTTTGCCCACCATTCCGGTCGAGCCTGTTATGATTACTTTTTTCATCAACAATTATTTCTACACATCGTGCCAGCAATAGACCGACCTGTTTATTTAAAAAGTTGACCCCGGTTGCCCGGGGCCTGATAAACTAACTAACTCAAAATTTCTATAAATAAGAAACTTCTTATTATACGTATATTTTTCGAGTTTGTTTATTAAAGAATTGTGAATTCTTTTATCTAAAGTTTTAGAACATTAGGACAAACAATTGGACTATTGTAATACTAGGACTTATTTGCAGTGCTTTCATTACCATCAAGATACTTCCTCAATCCGGTCCTAAGATTAAAAACCAACTCAAAAAAAAAGCCCCGCTGACTAAAGCGGGGCTTTCTTATTACTATGAAGAAAATCTAGTTGGTTGACGGTGCTTTTAGTTTATAACTAACCCCTACCATAAACATAGAAGTGGTCATGTCATAAGATACCTCACTTCCCGGAATGGCGCCATAGGGTGGGAAGCTGCCGATAAACTGCGGATTGTAAAGTGGACCCGCAGTTGCATCACCACTGGTTCCGTAATGGAACATACCATCGATACCCCAGCGATCACTAATTTCGTATCCCAGACCGATCTGGAAGGCATTTTTAATAATAGCCGTAGCTGGTATGTTAAAGAAAGCCGTTTCAGAACTGATCGGATTAGAGCTATAGGTATAACCAAGCCTCAATGGAAGCCGGTCGATTCCTTTATATTGGATACCTGCACTAATTACATTGATGTTCTTCCAGCCAAATCCGGCAACGGAAAATGTTGGTGTCCAGCCGGTGCTACTAAAGCCATCGGTATTTTCATAGTCCACCAGGCGGTAATCTACTGCCAGATCCACAACTCCTTTGGAATATCCAACCCCAATAGAGTAAATCGCCGGATAATCCAATGCAAGTTTATTGGTGCCGGTGGAATTATCGAGATAAGTATTATCCAGTTCAAAATCACCAAACGATTGAACTGTTTTATAAGAAGCACCTGCTTTAAAGCCGGATCCTGAATCAAAGAAAAGCCCGATCTGTCCTCCAAATCCGAATGCGGAAGCCGCGTCGGTAGAAGGATAACCGGCAGTAGGCGATGGATTCGCCGTTGGGTTAGGCATTAATTCAAGGCTGGCAAAGTTGAAATTGGGCTGTATACCTATTGAGAATTTGTCAGATAACTGATAGGCATAGGTAAAACTTGCCTGCAATAGACTATAATCAGATTCTACCCTTCCAAAACCTCCCATGCTTTGAGGTAAATTAATAGGGTTTGTCATGCTTTCCGGGAAAGTTACGCCAAAACCACTGATACCAAAGGCTGAAGCCCCGAAAGTGTGCCGGCTATCCGGATTACCCCATACCAATGCCAGGTTGGGCAAAGGAGATATCCCCCGGTCGTCTTTTGTTGTCCCACTGAAGATATTGCCGGTCGGCATTCCCATAGAATCGAACTCCGGTACAGTTGAACTCAGCTCAGGTGATGAAAAAAACAAGCCAATGTCGAACCTTGCCAGGTTTTCATCGAAAACAGAAATGGAAGCCGGATTCCAATGAAGGGCACCTGAGATATCAACAGGCTGACCCGTGGCGGCGCCTCCCATAGACATGTTTACAGCACCTACACCCTGCATGATGTGACCGGCTTGGGAAAAGGCGGCCACAGTAAAGAGTGAGAAAAATAGTTTTAGAAGATAGTTACGCATAGGTCCAATGATTTATGCAACAAAAAACCTACCCAAAATAGAGCAGGAATGGCGTGATATATTGTTCACATGTTGCTGGTTATTTCCAAATTTTAACACGAAAGTATGAGCGAAGAAATCAAGGTTTTATGATAAAGATCATATTTCCATATCGACCCAAATCATCAAATCAGCACTAATATTAAAATGCTCTATATCAGATGATTACACTTCGTATCGATTAGGGGTCTGCAGGCGTTTGTAACCTAGGTTACGGGAGATTTCTTATAATGGGGATAATTTTATAATCATTATAAACCAAATAAGTTTTTATTAAGATGAAGATTGAACAGATTTATACAGGATGCTTAGCGCACGCAGCATACTACCTCGAAAGCAATGGCGAAGCGGCTATTTTTGATCCGCTAAGAGAGGTGGGCCCATATATCGAAAGAGCTCAAAAAGACAACGCACGGATCAAATATGTATTCGAAACTCATTTTCATGCAGATTTTGTCAGCGGACACCTCGATCTCCAAAAGAAATCAGGGGCAGATATTGTTTTTGGCCCTACAGCGAAACCTGGATACGATGCCATAATCGCAGAAGATAACCAGGTTTTTGAAGTAGGCGATTATAAAGTAAAAGTGATCCATACGCCCGGTCACACCATGGAAAGCACTACCTATTTGCTGATCGATGAACAAGGCGAGGAACATGGGATCATTACCGGAGACACGCTTTTTATCGGAGATGTAGGACGACCCGATCTGGCTCAGCACGTTGTTTCTGATCTGACGGAAGAAAAACTGGCAGGATACCTTTTTGATTCCTTAAGGAACCGGATTATGCCATTAAGCGATGATCTTATCATTTACCCGAACCATGGTGCAGGCTCTGCTTGTGGTAAAAAGATGAGCGATGAAACCACCGATACTCTGGGACATCAGAAAAAGGTGAATTATGCCTTGCGCGCCGACATGACCAAAGACGAATTCATAAAAGAATTACTCACAGGTCTTACCGCACCTCCCGGATATTTTCCTCAAAACGTTCTGATGAACATCAAAGGATATGAAAGTCTTGATACTATAATGGAACGAGGCCAAAAACCTTTAACTCCTGAAGCTTTTGAGGCCGCCGCCAATGAAACGGATGCGCTTATGATCGATACCAGGCATGAAAATGATTTTGCAAAAGCATTTGTTCCGAATAGTATCAATATAGCATTGGAGGGAAAATATGCCCAATGGGTAGGGGAGATGATCCCTGATGTGAAACAACCTATACTGTTGATTACCGATGCTGGTAAAGAAGAAGAGGCCATCACCAGATTGTCTCGTGTAGGATACGATAATACACTTGGATACCTTGAAGGTGGATTTGAGGCTTGGAGTAAATCCGGAAAGGAAACAGACCAGGTCAATCAAATCACTCCAAAGGAGTTCGAAAAAGTATATAAAACAGAAGAACCCATCATCTTTGATGTAAGAAAGAAAAGTGAATTTGATTCTGAGCATGTAATTGGTGCAGTGAACATTCCACTGAATGAGATGAACCAGAATCTCGCCCAATTCCCGAAAGACAAACCGTTCTATATTCATTGTGAAGGCGGGTATCGCAGTATGATCGCAGCCTCCACTCTTAAATCAAGAGGTTGGCAAAATATGATAGACGTGGTAGATGGTATTAATGGTATCAAAGAAGAAACCAAGGTAGCGTTAACAGAATATGTCGCACCAACTACCATGTTGTAAGATTGGTTTATATTGTTTTAGTTGGTTGTTAAGGGAGGTGATGGTAAATCAAATTACTATCGCCTCCTGATTTAAATTTTTAGCAGATGACTTTTTTTAAATCCTTTTTTAGTCCCCAAAAACAAAAATCTGAACAATTCATAGTTTTGGGCGTAAAGGCTTACAAGGATGCCGTAATTAATAAAGATGTACAATTGGTAGATGTGCGGACCCCAAGGGAATACCGAAGTGGTCATCTCGGAAACGCCATCAATATAGATTTTTACAAAAGCAGGGAATTCGTTGAGGCCTTCGAAGCGCTGAACAAAGAAAAACCCGTATATGTTTATTGCCGTTCAGGGGTAAGAAGCGCAAAAGCAGCATATAAACTTATCTCCATGGGCTTTACAAAGATCTATGATCTTAAAGGTGGAATACTCAATTGGCAGTAGTTGATTCCCCGCACTAAAGAAAGATGTCCCTGAAATCCGGTTAAAGCCTGATTACTTGCTTAATTTTGATACGATGAAAACTATCGGACTCATAGGAGGAACTTCGTGGCATTCTACGCTCGACTATTACCGGCTGATCAATAGTCTGGTTTCAGATAAGATTGGTACATCAGGGAATCCCCCTCTGATCCTTTATAGCCTGAATATCGAGATCATGAGATCTCAGGACTGGGAGAAGATCAATCAAAAATACCTGGAGGTAGCCCGAATATTGTACAAAGCGGGTGCCCAGGCTATAGTTATCTGTGCAAACACTCCTCATACAGTATATGACTTCGTACAGCCACAGATAGAGATTCCAATTTTACATATTGCCGATGCCATCGGGAAATATGCTTCAAAAAATGAATTGGAAACCTTGGGCCTGTTGGGAAATAAGCCAACCATGACGGGTGAGTTCATACCGTCTTATCTCGACGCTCATTATAAGATCAAATCCCTCATTCCGGAAGCGATGGGAATCGACAGGTCTCATTATTTCGTGTCAAAGGAATTAACCAGGGGAATATTCTCAGATGAAGCCAGGGAATTTTATCTCAGTCAGATCGATTTACTGCAAAAAAGAGGAGCAGAAGGGGTTATCCTCGGGTGTACAGAACTACCTATACTCCTTTCTCAGGAAGATTCAACAGTCCCGCTCATCCCTACCACTGATTTGCATGCACAGATGGCTGCTGATTTTATTCTCAGTTAACATCATTAAGAATCCCGAGCTGTCACTTGTTTTTATCCCCGCCGAAACCGTAGATATTCTGGTGAAGGAAGTCCTTCGGGAATTTTTCGTCACCAGGGAAGCCCAGTTCAATGGTACCACTGTCTTCAGGGATATAATTCGTTTTGAAAATATAGTCCCACAGGCTCAGACTAATGCCGAAATTAACCCCATAAGATCCCTTGGGCAGTTCATAGGAGTGATGATATAAATGCATCACCGGATTGTTAAAGACATATTTTAAAGGACCCCAGGTGATCTTGATATTGGAATGATTAAAATGTCCGATTGCAATGGCAGCAAAATGGACTACATAGGCTTGTTCTGGTTCAAAACCGCCTAAAATCATCACGCCGAAAACCTTTAAAGGCTTATAGAGGATATTTTCCATCCAGTGATACCTCAGGTGAGCAGCGAAACCCATTTCCTTGACCGAGTGATGAACCTTGTGAAAATTCCACAAAACCTTGTACTTATGCAATAGAATATGGGTAAACCACTGAACGAAATCGAGAATCACAAAGAATATTAGTAATTGAGCCCAGGTAGGAAGCGATGCCAGGTCTAGTATTGCCATAGATTTTGCAGTTATTCCAAGATCTTTAAAGAGGAGCTCCAGTACTTTGTAGAACCCGCTTATGGCAATGGAAAACATGAAAAAATTAAAAAACATATAAAAAGCATCGAGCCAGAAATCCCGCCTGAAAATCGACTGGTCCTTTCTCCACGGAAAAATGATTTCAAGAGTCCACACCAGAAGGGAGATAGCGATAAGGCCCCAGAAATAATTAGTGTACCACGGCACATCAAAAAGTATGGACTTCCAGGTCCATTCAACACTTCCCATAAAAGCATCAGCAAAAGCTTCAAAATATTTATTCATAACGATTTTGTTTTTATCACACTATCTTGTTCGTACGGTAATTGGTCAAAATAACTCCATTCAGTCCAGGAGCCGTCATAATTCATGACATTCGGATATCCCAAAAGTTCGCTGAGTACAAAAGTAGTCAGCGCAGAACGCGACCCCGAATGACAATAGACCACTACGGTATCTTTTTCCGTAATTCCATATTTATTATATAGCTGCCGTACCTGGTCTGCAGGCCTTATCTTTTTGTGGTCCTTAAAATTTATTGCTTCGGCCCAGTCTATATGTATACTACCTTTTATTCTGCCTGGTTTTTTTGCCCCATCCTTAAGAACACTCCCCTGATATTCATTCCTTGTTCGAGTATCTACAAGGATCATATTGCTGTTACTGTTCATGCGAGCTATTAAGTCCTCCTTGTCGATCAGGATATCCGTATTCCCCGACTCGGGAAATTTAAATTTAGCAGGCGGATTGAGTACGGCTTCTCGGTTGAGTCCCATACCTGATGCCTCCCATGCTTCAAGCCCTCCGTTTAACAAGGAAACTTTCTCAAAATTGTAGAATTTTAGCAGCCACCACAGCCGTGCGGCATCTGGGCACCCCCTGTCATCGTAGATTACCAGACTATGCCTATTGCTTATCCCCAGCTGGCTTAAAAGACTTTCGATAGAATCTTTGGTGGCCATCATTCCTCCGTAAGGATAACTGCTATCTTCGAGCTGATCGCGCCATATGTTCACCGCCCCTTCAATATGCCCTTCCATGTAATATTCTGGCTTTCTCATGTCGATGACTATTACATCGGACTTACCCATTTTGTTTTGTAAGTCTTCGACCTCGATTAACGGCGCCTGCCGAACACTGTCTGACTCAATTGTACCAGGCTTTCCGCTTTCCTTACAACTGAGAAAAGAGAGAAATAACCATATAAACCCTATTTTAATCCCGGTATTCATACCATTCAATATTCTTCAAATTTGCCCGACGGCCCTTCTTTTCAGGTGGGTAATTCGACACGAGATAGTTTATTATGATCTCTTCATTCTTACCCAAATCCCACAAATTCTGTGTTTCCTGCATCCATTTGATTGTAGCAAGCCAACGTTCTCGGTTCATTCTGTTCTGGGTGATCAACAGCGCCGAATGACAATTCGTACAATTATTGACGACTGCCATCAGCCCTTCAGCCTCCACCAAACCAGTTCTTTGATGCACTCCATTTACGATCTTGTCAAAATCTTCTTCTTCTGCTGCCTCTGCCTCAACATATTCCGAGTCGGGCGTTGAAAAACTAAAATTGCTTAGCTCGGGATTGGAGACCAGGTAGAACACGCCGGCAGCGGTAATGGCCATAAAAAACATGACCAGCAATAGTAGCCGATAAATGGCCCGGACTTGTTGTTTGAACTTGCTGTGGTCTTCCATGTTTTAAGAAACTTTCACCGCAATCCGGTGACAGGCATTATTTAAATAGCCCTTTGGATTCCAACCCGGCAGGACCATAGGCTGACCCACACCTTTGGAATCGGTGGCGCGGCTCCATATTTCATAATATCCTTTTTTTGGAAACGATACTGTGGCTTCAAACCGTTGCCATGCCAAACGATTTGCTGGCCGATTTATGGTGCACGAATTCCATGTGGCACCAAAATCAAGGGAATATTCCATTTTGGATACTTCTAAATCCCCGGCCCAGGCATGTCCCCTTATTTTTAAGGATTTACCATTGCTGATTATCGCTCCCGATTTTGGGTGGGTAATCAGGGATTTTACGGGCATCGATTCGATAATGCACATATCTTCGTCTTTTACCTTTTCGCCTGGTGCTACTGTATTACAGGGCACTCTATAGGAGGTGCCTGTCATTTTGGCCCCGTCGTGCACCTGATTTCTTATACTCAACCGGTTAAGCCATTTTCCCGATACCGATGCTGGCCAGCCACCGGCGATAAGACGCAAAGGATGTCCGTGCACCAATGGGATATCCTTGCCATTCATCTCAAAGGCCAACAGTGTTTCTTTTTCCATGGCTTTGCTAATCGGCATCCCCCTGGAGATAGGTTCTTTATTGGGATCCCTGCTCAGGTGAGTATCGGCCGCATGATAGCCTATATAGACCGCTTCATCGGTTATGCCCACATCTTCTAAGAGATCGGCCAAACGCACTCCAGTCCATTCTGCACAGGAGACGGCACCTACCGTCCATTGATTTCCCTTGGCAGGAGGATCAAATTCGCTCCGGCCATTCCCTCCGCACTCAAGTGTAAGTTGATAGGTATAATGTGGAAATTTTGATTTCAGTTCACTAAGCGAATAAATTTTTTTATTGCGTACCGCTTCACCATCGATAGTCAGGTTCCAGTTTTTTACATCGATATTTTCGGGCACAAGTCCGTTGTTTCGAATAAACATGAATTTTTCCGGTGTCACCGGATCATCTAACAGATGCGCCTGTGCTTCCATATTCCAGGGCCGGTCATTTAGCAATACCATCCGCTTGTCCTTGCCGAATAAGGCATAAGGATCGGGATCCTGCAAAACCAGGGGAGTATAGCCCTCAGGCATTTTCCAGCCAAATGCGATATCCATTCCCAAAGCCGCGGTTAATGAGCCCAGGACGCTTTTTTTAACAAACTTTCGTCTTTCCACAAATAGTCAATTTCAGTATTCCACTAAAATAATCAAATCTGATAGGATGAACACGTAACTTTAGTTACGCTTTCAAAGGTATAGCTTGCTTATTTTTATACCAATCGCTAAAACAACATAAAATGAAATCGCATTATCAGATCCTCGTTATCGGTGGTGGCACCGCTGGTATAATGACGGCAGCGCAGCTTCAACGCAAAAACAAAAATCTAGACATTGGATTGATCGAACCTTCCGACACACATTTTTATCAGCCTGCATGGACCTTGGTGGGTGCGGGAACCTATAATTATGATAAAACATCAAGACCAATGGCCGGGTTGATACCAAAAGGTGTTGATTGGATAAAAGACTACGCTACAGGAATGGAACCCGATAACAATAGTGTGAATACACAGAGCCATGGCTCTATTAAATACGATTATCTGGTTGTAGCACCGGGATTGGTAATGGATAATGCTAGGATCGAAGGATTATCCGAGGCTTTGGATAGAGGATTGGTATGCAGTAACTATATTGACCCGAAGCACACCTGGAAAACAATACAGAATTTCAAGGGCGGTAACGCGGTATTTACTCAGCCTGTAGGTGCTATTAAATGTGGAGGTGCCCCTCAGAAGGCAGCCTATCTGACATCTGATTATTTTCGTAAAAAAGGTGTCTTAAAAGATACAAATGTGATCTTCGCTACGCCGGGCACTACCATATTTGGTATCCCACAAATTAAAGCCACCCTGGACAAAGTATTAGAGAGATACGGAATTATATTTAAACCCTTTTATGCACCTTTCAAAATAGATTCGGATAAAAAAATCATCTATTATAAATATACAGCTCCTGATGAAAAAAGGGTTGAAGTATCCAAAGACAACTCAATTGGAGAAATTCAACAAGAAGATGAAGTGCGGGCTATACCTTTCGATATGTTACATCTGGCTCCACCACAGGCAGCACCGCTATTTGTCAGGGATTCTGTCCTGGCAAATGATCAAGGGTGGGTAGATGTAGATCATCACTCCCTGCAACATATGAAATATGCGAACGTTTTTAGTTTGGGCGATGTAGCCGCAATACCCACTGGGAAGACCGGGGCGGCAATTAGGAAACAAGTACCAGTGGTGGTAGATAATATCTGTAGTCTCATAAAAGATGAACCAGTCAGTAATACCAGCTATAATGGTTATTCCTCTTGTCCGCTGGTCACTGCCTATGGAAAAATGGTTTTGGCAGAATTTGATTACGACAATAATTTTACCCCGGATCCCAAGTTAAAGCAAATGTTGGTCTTTAACAGCGCCAAAGAGCATTGGAGACTCTGGATGCTTAAGAAATATGGTCTTCCTTATCTCTATTGGAATAAAATGATGAAAGGCAAAAAGGTTTAGTGATTGTAAAAAGACCGGCGAATGATTATTACCAATTCCCCTTAACCAGCCGGTCTTTTTTTATTTTATAAACGATATATTTCAACACACTTTCGAGCCTATTCTGGCCTATTCATTACTGTTGTATAATACCCCAAAGCCCGAAATTTTTGTTCGGGCCTTTTTACTATATTTAAATACCAACAATATGGCCTCCAATGGGACTCCGATACACCTGGACTTTCTTATTTATTATCCTTTGGCTAGGGCTTGCCCATGGCCAGAAATTCCAGTATGTAAACCACAAGGGAGAAGATGTCCCTTTTGGGCAGGTGAATAAGGTAATAGAGGACTCCTATTCCTATATTTGGTTGGCTACAGATCGTGGCCTTTTTCGTTTCGACGGTATCACCTTCGAGGATTTCAATACATCACTTTCGAGTAAAGACATAAAATCACTTGTTCATCTCGATGAGGATACCATACTCTTTTCAAATGATACCGGCGTATATCAGTTGTCTTATGATGATCAAAAAGCAATAATTTCTCCTTATGTCGAAGTTGATGAATCGATAAGTGACCTGGAATATCCCGAAGAAATTCTAGTGGATTCCAGGGGTTGGTTATGGATCAGTCAGCGTGATGGGCAGGTTTTCCTTTTCGACGATGA
Organism: Flavobacteriaceae bacterium; assembly: GCA_039768345.1. Taxonomy (GTDB): domain Bacteria; phylum Bacteroidota; class Bacteroidia; order Flavobacteriales; family Flavobacteriaceae; genus JAHEJJ01. The sequence goes on along the minus strand of JBDNAQ010000047.1, from coordinate 7,282 downwards.
ACAAAAATTTGTTCAGCGATTTACCTTGTTTTCGGGAGCTGATACCTCGCAGATCTTTTTTGGCCTCGATCAATATCATCGGGCATGGGCATTCAGCCCGGGTAAAGGTCTCTTTTATTTTAATGATGATGCCAAACGATTTGTGCACATAACTGGCTACGATAAATACAACTACTTTCACATTATCGAGGACAAGATACTCCTGGCGGGAGAGCGGGTAGTTCAACTGGAGATCGATAGTTCAGCCATGATTGTGAGAAGAGATTCCCTTAGTTCAGGGGGATATTCTTTTACATATCTGACGGTCGATAAAACAGGTATGATATTCCTGGCGTCGGAAGAGGGGCTTTATACACTCTTACCGGGCAGACCGCATAAATTAAGGCAGGTTTATGGATCTAATGATCCTCATCGTATAGAACCCCTTCCCTTTAATAAAATCAACCAAATATATTTTTCTTCAGATCAGGTCCGTATCGGCGGTAAGATCTGGGTTGCTACTCCTGATGGGCTGGTACTTCTGTATTCGGGCTTTTTCAGAAGTGTGAGTGGCATGCCTATGGCTAATACACTGACCCTTGGTACTACCATAAGAAATGAGATCCTGGTGTCTCAAGGCAACATTTTTAGAATACGGAATATCGCAGGGGAAGATATTTTTGATGAATTCGACACCGGTGAAATAAGAGTTACGGGTATAACATCTAACGGCCCCTATGTCTGGCTGGGGACTTCTGAGGGTAGGGTAATAAGAGCACGCGATGGGGTGCGCACCCAATTCGACTTCACCGACCGGGGTGCCGGTATATTCTATCTGTTCGAGGATAGTACGGGAAAGATTTGGTTCTGTCAGGCGCCAGATGACAAACCGATAATAGGAGTTGGTCTGCTAAATCGCAGAGGGGAATCCACAGAATATGGTTATGACAAAGGTCTTTTAAGCAGAGTTCTGGTATTAGACGAAGGGGGTAAGTCTGAACTCTATGCTGCGGGGATTGGCCTGGAAACCTACTTATATAAATACGACAGGGATAAGGACCTGTTTGAAAATAAAAGCCTGCCGTTTCCATTCAAGGTTAGCAGGAATTTTGAGGTACATGATATCACTGTAGACACAAGGGGTATTGTTTGGATGGCTACTACCGATGGCTTGCTGCAATACGATACAGAACAGATACGAAGAATAGATCTTGGCAGTCATAGCCAGAGCGAAATTCGTGCGATTTGTTCACTACCCGATGGATCGATTTGGATGGCTACCGCAACCAGTGGGATGATCCATCTGGATCCGGAAGGCAATTACGTGGTATTTGATGAAAAGAGCGGTACCCCTTCCCGGATTTCAACATACAGGGCCATGGCACTGGACAATGCCAACAGATTATGGGCGGGTACCGCCGAAGGTGTAGTCTATTCTGAAATGCCCTTCCCTGCACCGCTGAGCACCAAAAAACCTTCCTTTGAGCGGATAGTGATCAATGCCAGGGAGCACAAGATCGGGCGTTCGATTTCACTAAGGAAAAACGATATTGCTGACTTTTATTTTACTTCGATTTCGTATCCCGGAGATGAGAATAAAGTTCAGTACAAATATTATCGTTCGGGCCTGCCATTCGATGAAATTCAAGATGTCCCATGGTTCGATGGAGAAGTAGACTCCAGGGTGCGAATTCAACCTGAGATAGACGGTTCTTACATACTCGAGGTAAGAGCACAAAAACCCGGAGGGTACAGCTGGAGCATCCCTGCAAAGGTTAATTTCAAGGTATTAAAACCCTGGTATGCCACCTGGTGGGGTATCTTGCTTTTAGTAATGCTCGGGGCTGCAATATTTGGTTTCAGCCTAAGGTTTTTTAGCAAGAAAATGACAGCAGATTTGCAATCTCTGTTGTATTCCAAAGAAAAAGAACTCAGCGCCAAAAAGCGGCAGCTGATTACACAGGGAGACGCAATAAAGAGCCAGGAAGCCGCCCTTAAGACTGCCGGGGTTAGTATTTATTTGTTGTACCGACTGCTCAGACAGATACCGCTTCAGGCTCGCTGGGATAAAGTATTACCGATCTTAGCTAAACTCGTAGAACTACCAACAGGTTTGGATGCCTTTGAACTGGCATTTGTCAAGAAAAACATAGTGCATCACCTTGGATTCCAAAGAGGCCAAGAAGACCTGCAAAGGCGACAGGAAGAATTCAACGAAAAAGACAACCTTTGTAGCTACGTTTTGCACAATAAAAGGGATGTGTTGATCCGGGATTGCGATAAGGAATCCGGGCAATATATCAGTCTGAAAGATAATCGGGGATATCTTTCCCGTATTTATATTCCTTTTAAACAAAAGAGGGGTGCCGAAGCAGTGATATGCGTGTACGGGAAAGAGGCAGATCGTTTTTCTACTCAGGATCTGACTATCTTGCATATACTTGCGATTTTCCTTTCGGCTAATGTTACAGATCAATTGAAATGATAAAAGCGCAGACATACTTAATTTTCGTTTTTACCGCATTCATTTGCAATTCCTTGCTGGCTGTAGAGTTGAGAGATACAATATTGGTTGGTATCCATGAGGATCCTCCGTTCATCATTAAAAACAAGGAAGGTGATTTTGAGGGCCTTTCTGTGGCACTCTGGAAACACATTGCTGAGGATCTGGAACAGCCCTTCTTATACCGGGAGTATAGCGACGTTATTGGAATAATAAGGGCTTTGGACTATAAGGAACTAGACCTGTCGATCAACCCGCTGGTTAATAATCCATCGCGAATGGGGAAATTTGATGTAACACAACCATTTTATGTATCCAGTTTAGGCGTGGCCATTACAACTTCCAGTCAAAGCCAGTTTCAGATATTTGTAAATAATTTTTTCTCGAAGGCTTTTCTTAAAGTAATATTACTCTTGCTGCTGATTCTACTTTTCTTCGGCACGATTCTATGGCTTCTAGAGCGAAGAAATAACAAATACCAGTTCAGACCTGGATTTATGGGCTTACTCGATGGGCTCTGGTGGGCGGCGGTGACCATGACAACAGTGGGTTATGGTGATAAAGCGCCTAAAACCAATGGTGGTAAGACGATTGCAATCATCTGGATGTTCACCGCGGTGATCATTATCTCGAGTTTTACAGCGACAATTGCTTCAACGCTGACTGTTAATACATTAGGAGCTGATATCAAAGGACTGGCCGACCTGGCTGTGATTCAGAAAATTGGAATTATCGGAGCTTCTGAGGGGGAGAATTTCCTTAGAAAGCATAATATGGTACCCCACCAGGTGTATCGGACACCCGAACAAGGCCTGAGAGCTTTATCACGGAAGGAGATTGATGTCCTTATACATCACAAGCTTCAGCTGAAATATCTGATCAGGACCAACCAGTTCGAAGGAAAATTGCAGCTGCTTAACCTTCATTTTGAGGATAGCTACCGAAGTTTTATGCTGCCGAAGAAACACCCTATTTTTGAAGAACTCAATCAAAAACTAATTGAAAAACTGGAAGAACCCAGGTGGAAAGAGGTCCTTAACCAATACACCTCAGAAGTGAATTGAGTCATTAGTACGACTAAAATATTGAAGCATCATAATATGATTGTACATCAATTTGATAAAGAAAACACACTGATAAATCAATTCCTCGCGGAGCTGCGGGATGTGCAAATACAAAAAGATGCTATGCGCTTCAGGAGGAATGTCGAACGTATTGGCGAGATTTTATGCTATGAACTCAGTAAAACCCTGAATTATAAAACAAAATCGGTGCTAACTCCGTTTGGCAACAAAATGATGTCCTTACCCACCGATAATCTGGTGCTCTGTTCGGTTCTTAGAGCCGGACTACCGCTTCATCAAGGACTCCTTAATTATTTTGATTCTGCAGAGAACGCCTTCATTTCTGCTTACCGGCACCATCCGGAAGGTGGCGATACATTTGAGGTTATCGTCAAATATTTTGCTGCACCTGTACTTGGAGCAAAGACACTGATCCTAACCGACCCCATGCTGGCTACGGGGAAAACGCTCGAAAATGTGTACAAGTCCCTGCAGTCTCATGGGCATCCGGCACAGATCCACATTATTTCTGTTATAGGGTCGCGTCCTGGTGTGGAGTATATCAGCGATATTTTTCCTGAGGATACACATCTCTGGATAGCGGCTATCGATAATGAACTCACGGCTAAAGGCTATATTATTCCTGGTTTGGGCGATGCTGGAGACCTTGCTTTTGGTGTTAAATTGTAATCTGTCTTTGAAAGAATTGTTAAGCAGAAAGGCTTTATTGTCTGACTATCAAACCATAATAATTTTTGATAACTTTAGAAGTAAGGATTTGCTCTAAAATCCTACTTTTACAACAGTAAAATCAATTTGAGAATTAAGGATATGACGGATAAAGCAGAACGCGTTAAAACATTGATCCTCGGATCGGGACCTGCGGGCTATACAGCAGCGATTTATGCCGCCAGGGCAGATCTTAAACCTTTATTGTATACAGGCATGGAACCTGGCGGGCAATTGACCACCACCACAGAGGTTGATAATTTCCCGGGTTACCCCAAAGGAATAGATGGGCCTACCATGATGGTAGAACTCCAGCAACAGGCAGAACGATTCGGAACCGAGGTCCGTATCGGAATGGCCACGGCAGTGGATTTTAGCGATGACATTGGTGGTATTCATAAAGTCACCATAGATGGATCCAAGATCATCGAAGCCGAAACGGTAATCATTTCAACCGGAGCCACAGCAAAGTACTTGAATATACCAAGTGAACAGAGATTGAGGGGCGGTGGTGTATCGGCCTGTGCGGTTTGCGATGGTTTTTTCTATAAGGGACAGAATGTAGCGATAGTAGGAGGAGGTGATACGGCAGCAGAGGAGGCCTCGTATCTTGCAAATATTTGCAAAAAAGTTACTATGCTTGTGCGAAAAGATTATATGAGAGCTTCAAAGGCGATGCAACATCGGGTGGAGAGTTTACCCAACATAGATCTGCGCTATAATACCGAGGTTGATGAATTACTGGGTGATCAGGTTGTCGAAGGTCTTAGGATTTTTAACAACAAAACCGGTGACAAGGAAGAGATTCAGATTACAGGCTTTTTTGTGGCCATCGGACATAAGCCGAATACAGATATTTTCAAAGGACAATTGGAAATGGACGATACCGGCTATATCATTACCGAAGCCAAATCTACTAAAACCACTAAACCGGGCGTCTTCGCCAGTGGGGATGTTCAGGATAAGATCTATCGTCAGGCGGTTACCGCCGCAGGTACAGGGTGTATGGCAGCGTTGGATGCCGAACGATACCTGGCCTCAGTGGAAACCCATGAGGAAGTGACACAGTAAAATAATGTTGAGAATCAATAAAAAAAACCGCTATGTAATCATAGCGGTTTTTTTAATGGAGTAGGATTAGTCTATGCGCTTGTAATTCTCTGAGAAAGTCCGGTTGCCATCTTCATCTATAGAAATTTGGCTATATGCATGATCTTTTAATACTAGTTCAAAAGTAAATTCGCGCAATGTATCGAGCGCCTGCATCATTTGATAATCGCCGAATTCAATGGTTTCAATTAATTCTTCATCTGTAATTTTATAGGAACCGTATCCAAACCGGCCTATGGTATCATTAGGATCTGTTCTGGACCACATGATCTTGCCGTCATAGTACATTTTTATCTGTCGGTAACCTTCTGGCAGCTTTACCGTATCGGATACCACCTGATCGTCAAAACTATAAAAACTCTGTAGTTCCCATGTGCCCTCCATCGTATGCATGGATGGGGGTTTTGATGAGGTGATAGCCATGACGGTTACAAAGACAGCTGTCAGTAAAACCAGGCCTATTAATTTTTTCATGGTTGCGTGTTTTAAAATGAATTAAGAATTGAACCAAAAAGTTACAATTTTTTTTGTTAAAAACCATTAAAATAATTTGCCTATTTAAGGATTATGAACCCATAGGACCTAGGATCACATTTTGCGATAGTATCTATTGATTTTTTCTGCGATAAAAGAGATGTCTTCCGATTTGTGCCCGGCAGTTATTACCAATCGGCATTGCGATGAATCGATATCAGCGGTATAGTCAAAATCGGTTATGTAGATGCCCTCCTGACGCAAGTATGTAGTTAGTTCATGGTCATCGGATTCATAAACGGGATATCGATGCAGAGAACGAAATTTTGCAGGATACTCTAGCAATTGGTGAAATTCCTCTATCAATTTGATAAGTATCGATCTCTGAGAAGCATACAAAGGAGCTGCCTTAAGCATTGCGCCCATATAGGCAGGAGCAGGCGGACTAGCCCCTGCGTATAACGATGTCTCCCTTAATGCCTCCAGTCTGGCCGAAGTTCCGAAAACAGCACCGGCCTGTACACCCATAGACTTGGCCAGGGAACTACAAACCAGGAGTTCCTTCGGCAATAATTCACTTAAACGGCTGTAAGCGCCACTACCGTAGGGGCCCAGTATTCCAATCCCGTGAGAATCATCGGCTATTAGGATGCAGGACTCCAGGGGTAGATTTGTTAGCGCATTAAACTCCGGGAAAGTATTGTTGCTAAAATCAATAGTATCCAGGAAAACCACAGGGGTTCTTCTGTCTTCGGAATCCAGGTGCTGCTGTAATTCTTTCTTAAGTTGGTGGTAGTCTCTGAAAGCCACATGTTCGTAGGAAAAGAGTGAGGCATGTGCAGGCGTAGTGTAAAATAACTTGTAATCCACCCGATTGAAGTAACGGGCCAGTAACTGACCTGCTAAAAAACCCGAAGATAAAACGATGCAGGACTCGCTACCCACCCATTTGCTTAGGTGCATCTCGGATTTGTCATAAATGTTAAGTCGGATATTCGAATTTCGGGATGCCCCATAATTGGAGCCATAGTGTCGGATCTCGTCGATAAGCAACTCTTGAAATTCGGGAAGGGTTTGTATCCCAAGATATGAGGTACCCCCGAAATAGAGAAAATGTTGATGGTCTATTTGGATTTCTCGACCAGGAAAACCAGAAATATAGATTGGTTTCATAGCAACTGAATTCCGCTTCCTCCCATTTCCGGAAATTTTACAATACCTCCATCCAGCAATTCAACACCTGTGGCGATATCTTCCTTTAACAGTAAGGCGCCATCCATATCCACATAGTCGAGTTGAGGAAGTAGTTGGGCAATAGCCGAAATCCCGACAGTCGATTCGGTCATACATCCTACCATCACTTTTATGCCCAGCTCCCGTGCTCTTTTAATCATCCGCAGGGCAGGGGTAAGCCCACCGCATT
>JBDNAQ010000046.1:0-7766 GCA_039768345.1 Flavobacteriaceae bacterium | reverse complement strand
TGATGGGTTCTGTTATTTGAGCTACAATTTTCAAATCGGGATATTGTTGTGCGTGCTGAATCGTAAAATTAGGGAAAATAAAGGCTGTACGAAAAGCAGGAGAGAGAATTAGAACAGGCCCGAGTTATTGAGCAGCATTACTAAAAAATCGGAAGGTGAAGCTGTTGCCGTTAGGTTGAAAATCAATCCTTCTGTGTTTTGTTGGCCAGTTGTCCACAGGCGGCATCTATATCCTGACCTCTCGAACGACGGATCGTTACCGTGATACCGGCCGATTCGAGCCCGCGCACATACTGTTGCACTGCCTCGGGTGAAGCCTGTTTGAACCCGCCTCCATCTATCGGATTATACTCGATCAGATTAACTTTGGCAGGTGCGAACCGGCAAAAACGTATCAGAGCTGCAATATCTTTCTCTTCATCATTGATGCCTTCCCAGACAATATATTCATAGGTTATCCTGCTTTTGGTTTTGGAGAACCAGTATTCGAGTGAGGATCTCAGCTCTCTGAGATTGAGCTTTTCATTAAAAGGCATAATACTGGTACGGGTCGAATCGATAGCCGAATGCAGTGAAACAGCCAGCTTAACCCCTAGGCCTTCGTCGGCCATCCGACGTATCATCTTGGGGACCCCGGAAGTGGAAACCGTAATCCTTTTGGGAGAGATTCCCAGGCCTTCCTGAGAACTGATTTTTTCGACAGCCCTTACCACATTATTGTAATTCATAAGGGGTTCACCCATTCCCATGAACACTATATTGCTGAGCGGACGGTTAAAATACAACTGACTCTCCTTATTCAGGGCTGATACCTGGTCGTAGATCTCATCGGGGTTTAGGTTCCGCATACGCTTTAGTTGAGCGGTAGCGCAGAACTTACAATCGAGGCTACAACCCACCTGGCTCGAAACACATGCAGTTGTTCTGTTTTCGGTAGGGATCAGTACCGACTCAACCACCAAACCGTCGTGAAGTCGGACGGCATTTTTAATTGTCCCATCCTTACTCCGCTGCATCTGGTCGACCTCAATATGGTTGATCACAAAATGACGATTGAGGATTTGCCTTAAATCCTGGCTCAGATTAGTCATATCCTCAAAACTATGGGCCGACTTTTTCCAGAGCCATTCATATACCTGATTGCCCCGATATGCTTTTTCCCCCAGCGAAACAAAAAATTCCCTGAGTTCGTCCTTAGACAGGATCCGTATGTCTTTTTTATCGACCTGCATAGAAAACAAGTATCAAACCAGAGCAGGTAAGCGATCTACCACCAAATATGTCTGGGAAAGCTATTATAAAATGAGCATGGCATCTCCATAGGAGAAGAACCTGTATCCTTCGAGAATGGCCTCTTTATAGGCCCGTTTGGCAAGATCATGACCCATAAAAGCTGATACCATCATCAGTAAGGTCGACTTTGGAAGATGGAAATTAGTGACCATGGCATCTGCGATACTAAATTCATAGGGAGGAAAGATGAATTTGTTGGTCCAGCCATTGAATGTATTCAGCGTACGTTCCGACGATACAGCACTTTCCAACCCTCTCATAACCGTTGTCCCCACAGCACAGACCCTTTTCTTGTTTCGCTTGGCACTGTTCACGATCTCAGTGGCCTTCTCATCGATCACCAACTCTTCACTGTCCATTTTGTGCTTTGAAAGATCCTCCACTTCAACCGGGTTAAATGTACCCAGCCCAACATGCAAGGTAACTTCTCCAAACACAATCCCTTTGATTTCCAAACGTTTTAAGAGGTGCTTTGAGAAGTGCAAACCTGCTGTAGGTGCAGCCACTGCACCTTCATGCTTGGCATAAATAGTCTGGTAGCGATCTTCGTCCTCAGGCTCTACATCGCGTTTTATATATTTTGGTAAGGGTGTTTCTCCAAGTTCCCTTAATTTCCTTCTAAAATCGGTATACGAACCATCGTAGAGAAATCTCAATGTCCGTCCGCGGGAAGTGGTGTTATCGATAACCTCAGCCACCAGGCTTTCATCCTCACCGAAGTACAATTTATTTCCAATCCTTATTTTCCGAGCCGGATCTACAAGGACATCCCATAGCCGCTGTTCTTCATTCAGTTCCCTCAAAAGAAATACCTCTATCCGGGCACCGGTCTTTTCCTTATTTCCGTAGAGACGAGCAGGAAAAACTTTAGTGTTGTTCAATACCATAACATCGCCTTCCTCGAAATAGTCGATCAGATCCTTGAACATTTTATGTTCGATCTTACCGGTCTCACGGTGGACTACCATGAGCTTCGCTTCGTCCCTGTTGTCTGCCGGGTACTCTGCCATTAAATCATTTGGTAATTCAAAACTGAAGTGAGATAATTTCATGCTATATAATGGTTATGAAAATTGAGCGGCTGCAAATATACGATCGTGGCATAGGGGATGTCAAGTAAATAGCAGAAATAATCGTTATCAGGCTTTTTTAAGTTCGATCCCCAGACATTTAACATCATCCCAAAAGTCTGGATACGACTTTGAAACCACGCCGGCATCCTCAATGCATAATTGCACCCGCATCGCCAGTGGAGCAAAGGCCATCGCCATTCGGTGATCATGATATGTATCGATGATTACATCAGATTTTGGAGCACCCCCCGGAGACAATATCAACCGATCGTCGGTGGTTTCGATCGATGCTCCCAGCTTGGTCAACTCTGTTTTTAGCGCTTCGAGGCGGTCTGTTTCTTTGATTTTCAGTGTATGAAGCCCCGTTAGATCGCAGCCAAGGCCAAGGCCAAAACAGCTAACGGCAATGGTTTGGGCCAGGTCTGGAGCATTTACCAGGTTATAACTGAAATTCTCTTTTATCGGGTTTGAGTCTTTTTTTAAAACGATGCCATGGTCTTCAAAAACCGTGCTGACACCAAAGGCTTCATATATTTTGCTGAGTATGCTATCGCCCTGTAAACTGTTCTTATGATATGAAGAGAGGCGGATGGTACTTCCTGGCGCTGCAAGGGCCGCAAAACTGTAAAAATAAGAAGCAGAACTCCAGTCAGATTCCACAGTAAGCAACTGGTCTGGCAAATTATCGGCACTTTCGACCGTAATGATGTTACCTTGAAATGAGGTTGATATACCCAGTGTATTGAGCAGTGCACAACTCATTTTGATATAAGGTACGGAGGTAATCTCCCCAATGAGGTTTAGCTTAAGACCCTTTTCCAATGAAGGAGCGACCAGTAGTAGCGCGGAAATATACTGACTGCTGACATTAGCAGGTAGTGAAGTCTCGTACTTCGTAAATCTCCTGCCACTGATCCTGAGCGGCGGATACCCTTTCTTTTCCAGATATTCTATCTCAGCACCGAGTTCTCTCAGCGCCTCCACGAGTATCTCAATAGGCCGGTCTTTCATTCTGGCGGAACCGGTAAGCACTACCTCCATTCCATCCCTGCTGGCAAAATAGGCCGTAAGAAAGCGCATTGCCGTTCCAGCATGGTGGATATCGACAAGACCCTCGCGTGTAGAGAGGCCCTTTTTCATCAGACGGGTGTCATCCGAATTCGAGAGATTCTCAATTTGGATATTCGGAAAAAGCGCGCTGAGTAACAACAAACGGTTCGATTCGCTTTTGGAACCCGTGATCTGGATATCTGAATTGATATGATGTCTGGCAGGCGCCGACAGGATTAGCCTCAACCTATTGATTATTAATGTGTTACTTGAATAAATGTAACTTCCATCAGATAATGGGAAGCCCAAAGATAGGACTATTTAAGCTTTTTGTTGTTTTGATGTCGTTCGTGGTCGCGGCTGGTTTTCTCTGCCAGCTTTCTATCGAAAGCTTCCTGAAGGTCTACCCCGGTTTGATTGGCCAGGCAGAGCACAACGAAGACCACATCGGCCAGTTCCTCCCCCAGGTCTTTTCCCTTATCGGATTCTTTTTCGCTCTGTTCCCCGTACCTCCTGGCGATAATACGGGCCACCTCGCCTACTTCCTCAGTGAGCTGGGCCATATTGGTGAGTTCATCAAAATAGCGGACACCGTGTTGTTTGATCCAATTATCTACCGCCAGTTGTGTTTTCTTTAAGCTCATTACCGGAAATTTTAGATAAAACTACCTTTTCCGCTTCTTTTTCCACCACTTTCTTAAACAATTCTTTCAAGGCGGTATAATGATCAGCCCCAATCACAGCTTCATTTATCTTAACATCCGCCATAATCTGCAAAGATGTTTCTTTGTCAATAATCTGATAAACAAAGCTTGCCATCTTATTCTCAAGTGCGATACGGATAGGTTCGGGAATAGACGTGGCCTGGTATCCCGAAGGGATCTTAATGTTAACTATGTATTTCTCCTGCTGCGGAAATGTGTAGTCAATCGGGTAATTCCGCTCTTCAAGCTTAAATGGGTTCTCACTAGTGGTATTAAAAAACAAAGGTGTTAAATATATTTCTTCGCCTATGATATCTGCCTGGTTCACCGCTGTAAACTCAAAGCTTTCGACAATGGGTTTGGCGAGATTAAATTTGTTGCTAATTTCATATTGGGAGATTTCAATGCCGTTGTTTTCGCTTTCGAAACGTTCCAGATAGGAATCCTCTTCCACATTGGCAAATTCGTTCCTGAACAAATAGGCATGGTAGTTTGTACAGGTTCGCCTCATTTTTCCTTCAATTGAACCCTCAGTATCCAGATCTATATTTATCATATAAGCTTCCATCGAAAGTGTTCTGGGGGTAATAGAAACAGTCTTTATATCACCTTTTTTCTCAATTACCCGACCAAACCAATTTAAAGCCTGGGTAGGCAAAAGATTTGGCACAGCAAATTTATTGGTCGCATCGAGTAAAATGGTATTACCATCAATTTCTGCTGCAGCTGCCACATAATTAAATCCATTGCGAGTAGGGAACATCGGTACACCGTTGTCCCTTGTGCTTATAAGCACTGGATTAGCATTTATACCAGCTTCTCTGAGCATAGCTACCAGAATTAAGTTTATATCTGCGGTATTTCCTGATTTCTCGGTATAAGCTTTTTTTAGACCATTATCCGAGTAGTATCCTCTAATGCCATTCCAAGTCATTCTTTTTTGAACGAATTGATAGATCAAAGCTATTTTCTCTATTTCTGAATTAGCTTCACCAACAAGAACCGCTAAATCATCTTTAAAGTAACGTGTTGCATTTAGCTGACCACCGAAACGGCTACTGTCATAAATACTCTTTATCACTTTTTCCCAAGAAGTGGAATAGTCTTTTCGTTCACTATTCGGAAAATCTACGTACAGTAATTCAAAATTGATTGCACTTCTATAATTATCCATATCGTTTACATAGGGCTCCTCAATCAAGGCTGGTACATCGGACATGGAAAATATGGTGGCATCCTGAAAATAATCGATAGAATTACTGGAATAAGTAGTATTTCGTGTATAATTATTGGTGTCGTAATTTTTAGAAGTAAAATTTAGCTTTCCCTGGCGTTTTTCATACTTGGGAGTTACCGACAAATAGCCTTTTAAACGATGTTTAAACTTAAAGTATTCCGGTATTGTAACTGTTATTAGCTGTTTTTTAATTGGAATATCGTACTGAAGGTCTATTTCATCAATGGAATAATTGAAAGGCGAATTAATGCTATACTGATATTCAATGACACTTCCTTCTCTGACATTGGGAAGTGTAAAAGACCATTCGTCAATGTACTTGTTGAGTGATTTTTTAAATACTTCCGACCCCTTCATTTTGGACTTATTAATCGCTCCATTCTCCAGATTATAGGTGAAAGCCTTAACGCCGGACATTGTTTCAAAATCATTGTCATCCCTATACAATCGCTTATTAACCGTAGCATATTTAAAGCCGTCCTTGTTATAGATCTTAATCCGCTCGCTCACATTGGTGATGACCTGAAATCCTGAATTTTCTACATATCTATAGCTTACACCCACCATCCGGTAGATTACTGCAGCAGATGCGGATGTATCTTTGGCATACATCATTTCCTCCAGCTCCTCTTGAGAGATTTTACCTATTCGCGTATCCTGCGCGTAGCAAAAAACAAATGATAAAATCAATAGACAGGTTATAAGATTATTTCTAGTCATCATATTTACTAATTGGTTATTGTTTACTAATGGTTTTGGCAAGAACTATTTTTGCATTTTCCAAACTGGCCACCTTTCTACGAAATGCCCTGTAATCACTATATTTTTCCCTGGGGTAAGCGCCGTCTTTAATAAGAATTTGCCTGAAGTATTCCAAGGAGTGCGTTTCTTTATCGTAGGTAATATTAAAGCGATAATGACCATATTCGGTCACAATTTCCTTTACTTCCGGCATGGTCCCAATTTCATATTCTGTGGGTAAGTTAAATTGAAAACGATCTTCATCCATATATCCCCGTGAAATCACAAAAGGTAATTTCCTGTTGCGATACCTCGGAGGAATATATGTTATACGGTTAAAAGCATTTGGCGTGAATAACATTTTAGTTCCGCTTTTCGAAGTATAGCCTGGAGCCTCCATGGTCAAGCGCTCAACAAATGTCATTTGTGGCTTGTGGTGTTTAAAGTCAATTGACTTGAGGTGCAAGGCGTTGATATGGTCCCAGTACTCTTTGTAGTGCTTGTCAATCTCGTGTGGGGAATCCTCTTCCAGGTGAAACCTGTTGTCGTATTGTATACCTTTCGTTTCTATTTCGACCTCAGCTGTCAGTTTTCCTGTCGCGCCTAATGTTGCCCGGGCTTTGGTTCGCTGTAGATTATAATCATTTGTATAGCTAGGGGTTTTAACAATTTCGCCACCTTCAGGTTTGATCAACAGGACCTTCCGGTCATCTGTGAAATCACCAAGGAATCCAAAAGGATGTATTTGAGAAGTACAATCTATCCAATGATACTTTCCGTTATAGGGAATTGCCAGAATTACATGATTGCCCTGCCCCAGATCGGGAAAATCTTCCTCAAAATCTATTCGTTCATTTCCTGACTCCACATGAACATAATAAGCGGGAATGTTAACTGCATTGAGCAAGGCCTTGGTATAATTCGAAAGCCCCTTACAATCTCCGTATTTAACCCTATCGACCTCAATTGCACTTATGGGCTGTATACCACCAATCCCTACCTGTACGCTTACATATCGTGTGTTGTTCTGAACAAATTCATAGATCATCTTTGCCTTTTCCAGGGTATCTGTGACCCCGCTTACCAGCGTATTGACCCTATCGATAGTTTCTCCAGGTAATTCATCTCTGCCTGCCAATAAATTTTCCTGAACCCAATGGCCCATTTCTTTCCAGCTATCAACGTCGCCACTAATGCCTTTATATCGAAAGTTTTTTAGCCGTACCATTAACCTTGGCGAAATATTTTTGAGCGAAGGACATAGTGTCTCCTTCTTAATGGCACTTAGATTTGAGACCTGATAAGTTATCGAAGTGGCGGTAGAATCCTTTTCTAATTGTAAACCATTTAGGTTAATTTCTTTAATGATAGGTTTTAAGTTTGGCTGTGCATATGTTACTTCATAAATGCTCTGTTCTACACTAAGCAAATAATTATCGATAAAAAACCAGGACGGAATAACGGCCGTAGATCCCGTTGTTATTTCATAACTAAAATCCACTGTATAAGGATACTGGGTGGGTGTGTAATTCATGTACATCATCCGCGAATCTGAGTAGAGTGTCCCCCCATCTACCGCATTGACATCGTTGAATTGGTTCCGCTTAATTCTTTTAAGCTCATAACCGGAGGTGTCGTATATCTGTGCCTCTATCGCCTTTACCCGTA
>JBDNAQ010000329.1:0-3667 GCA_039768345.1 Flavobacteriaceae bacterium | reverse complement strand
TTATGGGATTAGTGAGTGCTAAGGAGGTGGCGAAGGCCATTAAGATCGATCACTACGGTTTTATGGGGACTTTTATGGGTTGGATACTCATGAAGTTCACCCAGATGTCGAGTATTAACCGGTTTTATGATAAGCATAAAGACCTGAAAGCATCGGAATTCCTCGACGCTATCATCGAACATTACGAGATCGATTTTGAGATTCCGGAAGAGGATCTCAAACGGCTGCCTAAAGAAGGACCTTATATCACTATAAGCAATCATCCTCTGGGCGGGATAGACGGAGTGCTCTTATTAAGACTGATGTTGGAACACCGTCCTGATTTTAAAATAATTGCCAATTTCCTGCTCAGGCGAATAGAACCACTGGCCCCATATATTTTACCGGTAAATCCGTTTGAGAATCACAAGGAAGCACAAAGTAGCCTGGCGGGTTTTAAAAATGCTTTAAATCATTTGAGGGAAGAACATCCACTCGGATTATTTCCTGCAGGCGAAGTTTCTACCTATAAGGATGGAAAGCTAATAGTTGACCGGCCCTGGGAGGAGGCAGCTATAAAACTGATTAAAAGAGCAGAAGTCCCGATTGTACCGATCTATTTCCACGCTAAAAACAGCAAGTTGTTTTACAGGCTTTCCAGGATCAATGATATCTTCAGGACAGCCAAACTACCATCAGAGCTTACCAGTCAGAGGAACAGGGCGATCAAAGTCAGGATTGGCCAACCGATTCCGGTACGTGTCCAGAATGAGCATGAAAATCTTGAGGATTTTACAGAACTCCTACGGAAGAAAACCTATATCCTGGCCAATGCCTATGCCAAGGAACGACTGATAGATCAATTGCCATCTACTTTGAAAATACCAAAGCCTGCCAGGCGTATTGCCGAGGCGGTCAGGACAGAAGTAATCGAAGGGGAAATTGAAAAATTACGCGAAAAAGATTGCCGGTTGTTGCAGAGCAAGAATTATGAAGTGTTTCTCGCCAAACAAAAAGATATGCCTTTTATACTTAAGGAGATCGGAAGGCAGCGCGAACTCACCTTTAGGGCAATCGGAGAGGGGACCAATAACTCAGTGGACCTGGATAAATTCGATACTTATTATTATCACCTGTTTCTTTGGGATGGTGCAGAAAAAAAGATAGTTGGCGCCTACAGGATGGGTATGGGTTCGGAAATTATTGAAAAGTACGGTATCGATGGGTTTTACCTGCAGGATCTCTTTGGTTTCGAACCAGAATTATACAGGATGATGCAACAATCTATCGAAATGGGGCGAGCCTATATCGTAAAAGAATATCAGCAGAAACCTATGCCACTTTTTCTGCTGTGGAAGGGTATTGTACATACTACCCTGAGGCACCCGGAACACAAATATCTTATCGGGGGGGTTAGTATCAGCAATCAGTTCTCCAATTTTTCAAAATCACTGATGATCGAATTTATGAAGTCGAATTATTGGGACCCCTACGTGGCCCAGTATATACGGCCAAAAAAGGAGTTTAAGGTGAAACTCAATGACGCAGACAAGGAATTTGTGTTCGATGAAACGGAGGCCGATCTTAACAAGTTCGACAAGTTGATAGAGGAGGTCGAGCCAGGGAGTCTTCGATTGCCGGTTTTGATCAAAAAATATATCAAGCAGAATGCTAAGGTGGTGGCCTTTAATGTTGATCCCTTATTCAACAATGCCGTTGACGGCTTGATGTATATAAAAATTGCAGACTTACCCGAGAGTACTGTAAAACCTGTAATGGAAGAATTCCAGGCCGAACTTGAGCGAAAATTTATGGAAAGTAACGGCGGGGATTAAACAAATTCTTCCTTTATGAGTTCATACATAAAGGCCTTGATCTCCTCCCGTGTTTTCAGGAAAGCTTCATGGATATCTTCCTGTCTTCCCGTTGCTTTTGACGGATCCGAAAAATTGTGATGTATCCTAACTGCATTCTTTGAAGGAATAAAAGGACAGTTCTCCCTGGCATGATCACAAACTGTGATAATGTAGTCCCATTCGATGCCTTTGTATTCATCAACATGATTGGAAGTATGTCCGGAAATATCAATATCGTCTTCTTTCATAATAGCCACAGCGCCGGGATTAAGCCCATGGGTTTCTATACCTGCACTGTATACATTGGCATTTCCATGCAGAAAATCTTCCAGATAACCGTGCGCCATTTGGCTCCTGCAGGAATTGCCGGTACATAAAACCAAAATATTCTTCATAGTATGAAATTTTGAGGTTGAAATTACGAATTTCAGCAGGATCTAATGTTTCATCATTGTTAACCTAATCCAATCCAACTTTTTTGCTACGTCTTTCAAACAGCAAATTATCTTTCCAAACACCATGAAGCTTCCCTACTTTTTCGCGAAAACCGATTTTTCGAAAACCGACGATTTCATGTAGTTTAATACTCGCCTTATTTTCAGGAAAAATTCCGGCCTGGAGTGTCCAGAGCCCCTGTTTTTCGCTTTCAAGAATCAGGTGCTTCAAAAGCAATTTACCTATTCCAAAGCCACGGTGCTCCTTGCCTACATATACACTGATTTCTCCAACGCCGCCATAGACGCAACGTCCGGAAACAGGAGATAGTGCTGCCCATCCTGCTAGTATTTCACCTCTTTCAGCAACCAATCTACAGCTTGGGAGATGATTTTGATTCCAGGTATCGTAAGATGGTATCTCTGTTTCAAAGGTCGCAAAACCAGTCTCAATACCCTGGCCGTAAATCTCGGATACGGCCGGCCAGTCTGAAGGGATCATAGGTCGGATAGTAACCATAGAAATTGAATTAACAGCAACCGCTTGAAGGAGGACAACAGGCTTCTTTGGAATCGGTTATTTCGCTTCCCACCCGTGCTTTACAATCGGTTTTGTTTACAGCAAGAGAAAAGATGAGTTTGTCATTGTTAACACTGGCATCTGCCACATAAAGATGGGCCGTATGGAAACTGCTGTTACCGTATTCGAACTTCACTTCGGCCGACATTTCCATAGGTTTAATACTATGCACTTTCTTCAAGATTTTAAGCGCTTTGTCCACGCTCATATAGTCTGTTTTATCTTTTTCATCCGGACTCTCCCAAAGTTGAATCACGGTTTCTTTCCAGAAGTCAGTATTACTACCACAATCTACTGTATCCACGGTAGTGTTCTTTATTTCGGTAATATGATAATTGGCACCAACGTAGTTGTTTTTGCGATATTCGAACAAAAGATGCTTGTCGGTATGCGCTTCCAGTAAATTTAATAGTTCATCAGTCGTCATAACAGATAGATTTTAGCAACAATTTGCTTTTGTTTGATTAAAAAATGTATTTAATAGGTCTTGTATCTCATTCCATCGATCCAGGTTGAGGCAGTAACAGAGTTTCTTACCCGCTACTTCTCCGGAGATCAGATCCAGACCTTTAAGTTCCTTGAGATGCTGTGAGATCGTTGGCTGGGCCAGCCCGATCTGATCAACAATATCGTTACAGATACAGGCTTGCTGATCGCCGATAAATTCAAGGATCGCAATTCTGGCAGGATTGGCCAGTACACGAAAAATAGCAGCCAGTTCGTTTTGTTGATCATTAAAGATCTGTGATTTGGTAATTCCCATTTCATATTTATATATCGCAATATTACGATATTAATTTAAATAAAAAAAGCCGGAC
>JBDNAQ010000328.1:0-4299 GCA_039768345.1 Flavobacteriaceae bacterium | reverse complement strand
TAAAAGTCGGGGAGGTTTATGGCATAAACATTGCTGGATACAGCTTTGGAAGTAGTATGTTCTGCGGCACCGACCAGTTTGATATCCAAACCTTTCTTAATGCGGAGATTTTCAGACATATCAGGGTGACCTTTAGGTTAGAAAAATACCGGACAAAAATAGTATTTAAAAGAAAGTAATCATAATTATTGACTATAAAAATGGGCCGTACAACGATAGGAATTTGCCGGGGTATGATTTTGTTTACCTTTGCCTGAAAAATTGCGCTAAAATGCCAATTAATATTAAACAATTATGGGTTTTGTTCTTTGCGCTGCCACTACTCGGGCAGGTGCAGAAAGAAGTAAATCCGCCTGAACATATAAAATCGATCATTTTTAAAGGTCCTACCGATGACCAGTTTCCTATCGTGCAACTGGGGGAGCCCATCGTTCTGGAGTTCGATGATATGAGCGCCAATGAGCAGGACTACTATTATAAACTCGTGCATTGTGACTATGACTGGACGCCCTCCGACCTGCTTAAATCCCAATACCTGGAAGGGGTCGATAACCAGAGGATAATAGATTATCAGAATAGTTATAATACGCTCAAACCCTATTCACATTACCGCTTGCGCATCCCTAATATCGCTGTCGCCCCGAAAGTGAGCGGAAACTACCTCATCGAAGTCTATAACAGTTACAACGAATTACAGTTTTCAAGGCGATTTGTGATCTATAAAGACCTTGTTGGTGTTGGTGTTGCGCTTAAACGCTCGCGGAATTTCAGTGCTTTTAATGCTGAACAGCTGGTGGAGATCACTATAAGAGCCGCCAATTTTCAATTGGTCAACCCGAAGAAAGAAGTAAAAATCGCTGTCCTGCAGAACTACCAGTGGCCAACAGCAACTTTTAATGTCCCTCCTCAATACACAAGAGGGGATCTTCTCGAATATCGATATGCCGACAAGATCGTTTTTCCGGGAGGGAACGAATATCAGAATTTTGACACCAGCGACCTCAGGAGACCCAGCGCGCGTATCAACCGCATTGAGTACGAAGAAATATATCACCATCATCTATTTACCGACGCCTATCGGAGTGATAAAGAATATACCTACTACCCTGATATCAATGGTGATTTTCAGCTCAGAACACTTCAAGGCCAGGATGTAAACCGTGAATCGGAATACTCAGCGGTGCATTTCAGCCTTCCCTATACCGAGGCAATCGGACTCGATGAGGTCTATATATTCGGTAAATTCAACAACTATGCGCTGGAAGACCTCAACAGAATGACCTATAATGAAGAGACTGGCAACCTGGAGAAAATGATCGAACTCAAACAGGGGTTTTACAACTACAAATATGTGATTAAAAGGGAAGATGGAATTATAGAACTCAATACGGTTTGTGGTAATTTCCATTTTACAGAAAACCACTACCTGGTACTGGTCTACTATAGAAATTTCGGGGACCTTTACGACAGCATTATCGGCATCGGAACAGGGAATTCAGAGGATATCACCAATTGATTCCTTCTCGCGCTTAATCTACATCAGAAAAATCTGCACTTTCGACGATTATTGTTACCCGCTTTTTTGCAGTCTGCTCACTTGTTTTATCTTAGCCCTTTAAACCGAAAGTTTTCCTGGATCATGAAAATGATCTTGAATTCCGGAAATCGCGGTTAAGATTCTGAAGCTAGGACACCTTTGGAATTTAAACAAGTGTTAAACTTCAGATTCCTAGCCTCTAATTTTATATTTTAGCCTGAGGTAAGCTTATAAAACTTACCTAACTAACAATGGTTCAGAAAATGATTACTCAAGTAACCAAAGGCATAAAGATCTCAGTAAGCACAAGTTTTGAAGGAACTTTCTTCAAGAACTACAAGATGCATTTTGCCTTCGGATATACCATCACTATTGAAAACCAAAGCAAGGATTCGGTACAGCTAACCTCGAGGCATTGGAAAATCTTCGATGCACTGAACGATTTTGAAGTATTGGATGGCGAAGGAGTGATCGGGAAGAAACCCGTAATACGTCCGGGAGAATCTCATACCTACAGCTCGGGATGCCTTCTCGCATCGCCCATTGGTGCTATGAAAGGCCACTACGATATGGTGAACTTTGCCACCACCGAAAAATTTAAGGTCATTATTCCTGCCTTTAAGTTCAGCGCGCCGTTTGCACTCAACTAGAAGTCGATTCACTTATTACTTTCCCACTACTTATTAGTATTACAGCTGCATGATATATGCACTAAGGATTGTTATAATTATTGATTGCTAATAATCAATAATTGAATTCCATATCAAGGAAGTTTTGACCTTATTTCCTTACCTTTGCGCCCACAAATAATATAAAAAAACACACTCATGTCCAAAGGCTTTTTTCAGGTCCCGGTTGCTGTAAATGAACCGGTAAAAAGTTACGCTCCGGGTAGCGCAGAAAGAGAGGAAGTTCTACAACAATACAGGAAATATTACAAGAGCAAAACGGAGGTCCCGCTATACATCGGGAAACACGAAATAGCTCTGGGCGATACCAAGCCCATATCCCCACCTCATGATCACAAACATATTATCGGTCACTACTATTTAGCTGAAGCAGAACAGATCGACGCCGCCATCGAAGCTGCACTTAAGGCAAGACCGGCATGGGCCGCTTTAACCTGGGAACAGAGGGCTGCTATCTTCCTAAAAGCTGCAGAACTGCTGGCCGGACCGTACAGGGCAAAGATCAATGCCGCAACTATGATCGGCCAGAGTAAGACCGTCCATCAGGCTGAGATCGATGCCGCCTGTGAACTCATCGATTTTCTCAGGTTTAACGTGGAGTTTATGAGCCAGATCTACAGTGAACAGCCCGATTCTGCCGAAGGGATCTGGAACCGGGTGGAATACCGTCCGCTGGAGGGATTTGTCTATGCCATCACGCCTTTCAACTTTACGGCTATTGCTGGTAACTTGCCCTCCAGTGCCGCATTGATGGGCAATGTGGTGCTTTGGAAGCCCAGCTCTACTCAAATGTACTCGGCCAAGGTGATAATGGATGTATTTAAGGAAGCCGGGGTACCTGCCGGAGTCATCAATATGGTTGCCGGTAATTCGGCCATGATTTCTGAAAAGGCATTAACCCATCCCGATTTTTCAGGTATCCATTTTACCGGTTCCACGGAGGTATTCAATAGCCTATGGAAACAAATCGGGGATAATATCGGCACCTATAAAACATATCCACGAATTGTTGGTGAAACCGGTGGGAAAGACTTTATAATAGCCCACCCTACTGCCAACGCAAAACAGGTGGCTACCGCTATAACCCGGGGAGCATTTGAGTTCCAGGGGCAAAAGTGCAGTGCGGCGTCCAGGATTTATTTACCCGAGTCTAAGGCGGAGAAAACCCTTGAGTATTTAAAGGCAGATCTCGCTTCTATCAACTCCCCTGGTTCCCCTGAAGACATGAGCAATTTTGTAAGCGCGGTGATCGATAAAAAGTCTTTTGACAAACTGGCGAGTTATATCGACAGGGCTAAAAAAGATAAGAATGCAGAAGTTATTGCCGGTGGTGGCTATAACAAAAGCAAAGGTTATTTTATAGAACCAACCGTGATCCTGACGACCGATCCAAACTATGTGACCATGGAGACCGAACTTTTCGGACCGGTGGTCACCATATATGTTTACAAAGACAAGGACTGGTCTAAGGCATTGAAACTGGTAGACAATACTTCGGAATATGCACTGACAGGAGCTGTTTTTTCGGGCGATCGATACGCGATCGATGAAGCTACAAAAGTACTTGAGAACTGCGCAGGCAATTTCTATATAAATGACAAGCCCACAGGGGCTGTTGTAGGTCAGCAACCCTTCGGTGGCGCCAGGGGATCGGGAACCAACGACAAGGCCGGATCTGCTCAGAACCTCATGAGATGGGTTAGTCCCCGACTTATCAAGGAGACTTTTGTAACTCCTGAAGACTATCGTTATCCATTTCTCGGATAGTATAGTCCCGGGTTAAACCAAATATCGCTTAAAAGCCCCCGGGACCGCTCTGGGGGCTTTTTGTTTAATTCTGCGGGTATTTTTAGGCGTCTGTTTTTTAACATGGCATTCATGGCACGATCTATGACCTATGATTTACGTAAAAGGAAAACTGAAATATAAAATCACTTCATCATGAAATTCAATATAAAAAACCTGGTACCATCAAAATGGCACTATCTGTTTATGGCTTTCCTTATCTTGTCGTCGTGCAAGCCATTGTCGGCTCAAGGATCATCGAATACAGACGCGGGAGAGGATCCCATC
>JBDNAQ010000045.1:0-8986 GCA_039768345.1 Flavobacteriaceae bacterium | reverse complement strand
GACATCTCTGGTTTCCAGTGTAGTTCCTTTTCAATTTTAGATGCGTCTATAGCATACCTGAAATCGTGCCCTGGTCGGTCCTCAACAAATTCAATCTGTGTTTTATAGCTCCCGGACGACCTGGGCCTGATATTATCCAGGAGCTCACAAATAGTATTGGCAATGTATAAATTATTGCGTTCATTATTCCCGCCAACAAGATAGGTTTCACCAGTTTTGCCGCGATTATATATCTCCAGAATTGCGCGACAATGATCTTCTACAAAAAGCCAATCCCTTACATTGTTTCCCTTCCCGTAAATAGGTATTGCGTCCCCTTTTATAGCTGAACGTATAATGGTTGGGATCAATTTTTCGTCGTGTTGTTTGGGCCCATAGTTATTTGAGCAGTTGCTGGTGACTACATTTAATCCGTATGTATGATGATAACTGCGAACCAAAAAGTCAGCCGCCGCTTTAGTCGCACTATAAGGGCTATTGGGGGCATAAGGTGTTTGTTCGGTAAAAAACCCTTCATTACCCAGACTACCATAGACCTCGTCGGTAGAAATATGATGAAAGCGATTTTTGCTTTCGGATCTTAAAGAAGGCCTCCAATACTTCCTGGCCGATTCCAGCAAAACATAGGTGCCCATTATATTGGTTTCAACAAAATTGTCAGGGTTGTCAATAGAATTATCAACGTGAGATTCCGCAGCAAAATGAAAAACCCCGTCTATGCCATATTTGTCGAACAAATCGTCTACAAGATGGCGATCAGCAATATCCCCATGAACGAAATTATACCTTTTGTTATTTTCAATTTCTGCCAGATTTGTCAAATCTCCTGCATAGGTGAGTTTGTCGAGGTTTATTATCCTCACATTCTCATTCTGCTCTAAAATATATGCGATGAAATTACTCCCGATAAAGCCTGCTCCTCCGGTAATCAGAATAGATTTTGCAATGCGTGGAAGGTTCGACATCAGGCAACCAATTCATTTGCTTTGCGGTTCAGGTATTTCAAGAGATCCCAAAGCAGATAGGCCAATACAAGTAATAAAGGCACCAATGTTAAGACGTTGCTAAAAAGCGTCTTCTCAATATGCTGTGTGTCACCAAAACTTATGATCCTTATAGCTTGTTTTTGTTCCTGGATCTGGAGTTTCTTCATTTCTATATCCGCGATTAATTCATCCTTCAGCCTTAGCAATCCTGGAACATCGAGTTGTTCGGTCTCACTCAGGACCAGGGTCCCTTCCAATTCTTTTTCCCTCTCCAACTTACCGGAATATCCTGCGATCAAACGATCGATTTGATCAACCAAATCATTATTCTTTTTAATCCGATCTTGTGCATTGGCCACCTGCAGGGTCAATAATTCATTATAATATTCATTAGAATTGATATAGTTGATCAATTTTTCAACGATATCTCTCCCCACTTCGGCATCTTTATAATAGAATTCAATTCTATGCTGCAGGTTCGTCTTGTTTAATATTTCATTTCGGACAACTTCCAAAATGCCTTCCTCATCTCTGAACTTTTCCAACAATTCAAGGTATTTAATCTGGTCATCTATGTCTGTTACTATTGTTTCCTGAACAGGTTGAATCTCTATTTCAAAATTCTTAAGATGTTCCACATCAATGTCCAGAGATCCAAAAAACGTAGTGTCTTTCGCTTTAATATTGGCCGAAATACTATTGATAATATCGTAGAGGTATACCTTGCTTTCCAGGTTCGGTTTTACAATTACTTCGGTCTTCAGTTGTTTTTTAACAATAGTATTCAAAACTAGTCCTATAAGAACGCCGACAACTATAAGCACAACAAACTTGATGATGTTTCTTTTGATATAGAGAAAGATTCTCAGAAGGCTTTTGAAAAGATTATTCAGTCCATTTTTGAAGGATTGAAAAATTTGGCCCAAATCTATCTCATCGCTCGGTGAATGACTATTTGGTTTTTGATGCTCCATTATTATGATTTGAATATTTGCTTTAAGATTTTATCTGTGATCAAATAGGTCGGTTTCACCCCGGTGGTTCCCAAACCTCCTGAGGCTAGTGTACTCCCGGTTTTGAGTGGATTATCTGAGGCATAATAGGCGTAACGGACCTTTACATCGGGGCGAATGCTTTTCCTGATCTTCGACGCAGCTTGAATAGCCTTCTGGTAGTGCACTCCTTCCATCTCCAGTCCTATGGCTTTCCATGTAGATTCGTGAAAGAATTGAAGCACGTCTTTATTCTGAAGTGAAGTCCCCAATACGGTCACCATAGTCCCTTCCTGTACTATTAGTCCGTTGTCCTTAAAATCGGAGGCAGAAAACTGATTATCGATCGGATAATTATCGGCGGTTCCCTCAAATATATGGGCGGTAGGTATCATTAAATCGCCTTTACCTCCTTCCAGAATACCAGCTTTTCCCATAATTGAAATCGAGGCCACATCGAGGAAAACGGGGTCCTCATTTTCGACCCGGTAAGGTTTAAGAAATTCGTCGATGGTCTCATAGGCCTGTTCTCCAAAGGCGTAATCCATCACAAAGATAACAGGTTTTTTATCTTCCGGCAGGTTCTTGGGTAAGGTATAACAACAACCTTCCTTGCCCAGGCGGGCCATATCGAAAATCTGTACATCGATATTGGTTCCAGACACATCATTAATCTCGATCATACCATTCTTTTTGGCCAGGCTGATCACTTTTTTTCTCATTGCTTCATTTTTTTGAAGACTTAGGGCCTGGTAGATCTTAAGCTTGTCTCCTTCAGGGAACTCCTTTTTTAAAGCATTGCGGGCGAAGAGGGAGTTGACAACCGAATGCATATTCGCGCTGATGATATGGATCGGTCTGTGCAGAAGCTGTTTCTTGTGCATGAACTCCTTAATCGTACTAGCCCATATCTCCCCGTGAATATGATGCCCGAGACGTTCACGCAAGAGTGCGCTGAAAGTAATGATCCGTTTTTCACCGCCTTTGGCTTCGTCGATCGATAGTTTTCCCATCCAATAGATCACTTTTAAGAATCTGTCGGGTTCTTTCTTTGTAGCCAGTTTATCGTAAGCTTCGAGTGCCTCAACATAGGTTCTCCCCAGAAAATTGGCCGTGTATATCAGGGCATTTTCCTTGTCGGCCTGGGTAAAGGTCTTTTTTTGTATCGCTTCCTCCAGTTTTCTCCAGTCTCGTATGGTTTGGGAAGTTTCTTCAATGAAAACTTTATCGCATATTTTCTGAGCCTCTATATAAAGAAAAGTAAGGTGAGTGAGAATGTCGTATATATCGGACCTACCCCTGGTGATTTCCACATTCATCTGCTCCTGGTCTATCCGATAACAGTTGCGACGTCTCTTAGGCGGGATTATAGGTTTTAAATGAGACTGAGAATAACCTTCCTCCGACGTTAAATTGATATAACGGCACTGTTCGATGCCCTCTGGTAATCGTTCCAGGACATATATCAAACCGTTTAACTCCGATTTTTCCTCAGCTATAGAACCATAGATCTCGGGCTGTAACAACAAAAGCGCATTTTTAAGGGCCTCACCAGATACGCCCATGGGCTTATAGAAACCCCTGTTAAATAAATGCCTCATAGTGACATAGAGTCGTTCTATCGCATCCGTTGATTCCCTTGCTCTTGTGGTGTTATTGAATGATTTCATCCGGAGCAAAATTACATTTATTATTTGTGAAATATAGCCGGGGACCTAATTGTAAATACTCAACAGGCATTACTTTTCCTTTAAAAGGGGTAATTGAAGTAATTTGTCTGCAATCTTCCTGTCGTTGGAGAGACGCTGAACTTTATTTTGTCCACCCAATTTTCCAATTGATTTCATATAAGATTGAAATCCACCAGCTACCAATGATCGAACCTTTAGAGGCTGAAGGATTTTACCATCGATCAGGTCGAAATAATAGGAGTTCTGCTCCTGAAGTGTCTTATCCAGGACGGAAGCAAACAAGGCCATATCGGTGGGTGGTTTTTCAAACTCAACGAACCATTCGTGATAGGGAAGTTCTTCGCGTTCCGGATTAATCAGGGGTGCCACAGTGAATTCATTCACAACCGCATCGGATGCTGCTATGGCTTGTTCCATAGCCACTTCCACCTCTTTTGCGATCACGTGTTCGCCAAAGGCCGAAATAAAGTGCTTGATCCGCCCTGTGACCACTACTTTATAAGGATTTATCGATGTGAAAGCGATGGTGTCGCCAAGGTTATAGGCCCATAATCCTGCGTTGGTCGAGATAATCATTACATAATTAACGCCCACTTCCACATCTTTGATTGTAAGTCGGCTGTGATTTTCATCATGAAACTCATCGGCCTTGATAAATTCGTAAAAGATACCGGCATTCAGCAATAACAGCATACTCTTATCCTCTTGTGAATTCTGATAGGCAAAGAAGCCTTCGCTGGCCGGAAACAACTCTATGCTGTCTACTGATCTACCGATCATTTGTTCGAATTTAGCACGGTAAGGCTCATAATTAACACCTCCGTAGATAAACAGGTTGAAGTTTTTAAACAATGTGCCGACCTTTTCACCTTTATAACTGATTAGGCGTTCAAAATACATTTGAACCCATGAGGGAATACCTGCAATGAGCGTCATATTCTCCCCTACTGTCTCCTCAACAATCTTATCTACCTTGGTCTCCCAATCTTCAATGCAGTTGGTTTCCCAGCTTGGAAGTCGGTTCTTCTGAAGGTAATTGGGTACATAATGGGCGGAAATCCCGGATAGTCGGCCCAGGTTAATCCCGTTCTTCTCCTGTAGTTCGGGACTTCCCTGGAGAAAGATCCATTTCCCGTTTACAAAATCCGTATTGCCTGTTTCCCTTATATAATTGAGAATTGCATTCCTCGAAGCTTTTACCTGTTCCTTTATCGAGAGGTCTGTAATAGGAATATACTTGGCTCCGGAGGTGGTTCCGGAAGTTTTGGCAAAATAGATGGGTTTACCCGGCCAGAGAATATCAGCTTGGCCCTCGACCACCTTTTCCACATAGTGTTTTAATGCTTCATAATCCCGAACAGGTACACGGGCCACAAAGTCTTCATGGCCCTGAATCTGATCGAACCCATGGTCCTTGCCGAAAGCCGTTGAGCTGGCTTTCGTTATCAGGGTTTCAAAAACCTTCTTCTGAGTTTCTACAGGCTTACTAATCCATTTGGCGGCTTTCCGGTCCTCGTACCAGGCAAACAATCGGGCAGCTAAAGACTTTAGGGACATTGGTGATCAGTTAAAATCGATATAATCTTCCGGGTTAACAGCTGCGCCGCTACTCCAGAGTTCAAAATGAAGATGGGGTCCGGTAGTAAACTCTCCTGTATTACCCACAGAGGCTATGACTTCCCCGGCACGCACGATGTCACCCTGAGATTTGTTAAGCGACCCGTTGTGCTTATAAACCGAAATGAGGTTATTCTCGTGTTTAATAATAATGACGTATCCGGTCTCTGCTGTCCATTCAGAAAAGATAACGGTTCCACGGGCCACCGCCTTTACCGGCTCATCTTTTGGCGCCACAATGTCTACCGCATAGTGTTTCTTATCGGCATTATAAGATTCGGAGATCGTGCCGCTCAGAGGAGAAAACAGGATTATGCTACCTGTTTCGGAATTGCGCTCGAAGAGGTTGTACTTGTCTTCCAGAGCTACCTGAGCTCTTAAGATTGAGTCTTCCCTTATCGGGGTGAGGTCTACAGTGGTGGGATCTATTTTGAATTGTTCGAAAATAGAATCCCGGTTAGCGCTATTGTTCTCAATATCGCCCTTGAGCACCATACGTACATTATTTAAATACTTATTGGTATAATCTAAAACGGTAACTAACGAATCCGTTTTGTAAGTTAGTTCAGTGGCTTGTCGTTTTAGTTTGGTGGAGGAATAGCCCGGAATATATTCACGAAGCGGGGTAAAGGCGATCAAAAGCGTTGTCAGGCCAATCAGGATGATAATAAATAGTGAACCGGTCACGAAAACATTCAAGCGGCTTAATTTAAAAGATATCTTTTCTTCAAAGGTGCTTTCGTTAAGGATTACCAAACGATACTTATGAAGTAACTTCCTTTTTATTTCCTTTCTCTTTTTCCCTTTTTTGGCCATACCGCTCAAAGATACACTTCGGACTCTAAAAGAATACGGGACTTTGTTAAAATAAGCCCTTGCGAAGTTCAAAGTATTGCAATATATACGATTAGAATATATTTTATAGTTATTACAATTAAAAATAAAGTAGACCGTTAGAATTTACATCAATCTTATTTGTTTTTTAGTACCTTTGTAATCCATTCAAATCCAATAATATGGTATCATTATTTACCTTTTTAGCAATAGGACCCTGGCAAATCGCCATCATCGTAGCAGTAGTACTTCTACTTTTTGGCGGTAAAAAAATTCCCGAATTGATGAGGGGACTAGGCAGTGGAATTAAAGAGTTTAAAGACGCTTCCAGAGAAGATGATAAGCTGGAAGAGAACAAAGAACCTTAGAAATTTCTACTTTTTGAGATAACAAGCATCCATTAGGGTGCTTTTTTTTGATCCCTATCTGAGTATACTTTTCGGTATATTATGATTTTTCCTACAAATTTACTTCCCAAAGTTCTGATTATCAGTTCTCACAGAACCTCAAACACGGTTAAACCACAGAACACGGGAGTACACGACATATTTCGGGTCTTTCACAACAAAAACTAATTCCAGAGTATTTTAAGGCATAATTTCGTCGTTAAAAGTTAGATTTTAATCGGCCAGATGCATAACCAATTTTGATTGTCCCCACCAAGCGGTTCATGGATTTTGCACTAATAAGAACCAGATCAACGCATGAATAATGCCATAAAATACGCACTTTTGCTCGTCTTTTTATTGGGCGGTCTTAGTGTACATTGCAGTGAGATCAAGGCGATAGACCTTGCTGACAGGTGGGATTCTGAATCCAGAGACTCTGGCATGGAGCTGTCCTTGCCCGACAATAAAACAAAGACCGCGGAGGCCGAATTCCGACACCTGGCAAGGAAACACAAGATCCCAACACGAAAAATCACGAATCTGGTCGACGTTAATTCCGGCTATTATATCATTGCCGGGGCTTTTGGCCAGCAAGGAAACGCCAGGAAATTCATTCGCACTCTTTCAGCTAAGAGTTTAAATCCTTTTGTGCTTTTTAATCCTGACAACGGGCTCAACTACGTTAGTCTGGAATATCATAAATCGGGATTGAAGGCAATAAATTCCTGTCTTGACAGGGTTAAACGCGAATATGGAAAGGATGTGTGGATACTGCAGGTGGAGAATGTAGAACGCCCCACTATCCAACCGGCAAAAAAGGCTACAAAACCTATCGCGACGGATAACAATTATGAAGATTTCAAAAAATCTACAAGAAAATACCAGATAGCACACAGAAAAATGAGCCGAATGGAAGGCGCTCAAAACGGTTTCTATTTGGTAGCCGGTGTTTTCGGGGAAAAGCAAAATGCGCTTAAAAAGAAAGCCGCTTTCTCAAGAAAAGGGTTGCCGGCAGAAATTCTTCACCATCCCGAAAATGGAATGAATTATGTAAGCGTTCGCTATACTCCAGACTGGAAAGAGGCTATTAGTGACGTTCGATCTAAGCTTTCAGGAAAGTTTTCGGAAAAGCTATGGATCCTTGAGATCAAAGACAAGCCCGTGAAACTCAAAGAAAGAGTCACTGGTCTCCCTTCGGGCGCAGAAGAGGCGAAGATATTTGATGCCCTGGTTGATGACAAGGGCATCCCCACAAGGTCTGATCCGGGATTTAC
Organism: Flavobacteriaceae bacterium; assembly: GCA_039768345.1. Classification (GTDB taxonomy): domain Bacteria; phylum Bacteroidota; class Bacteroidia; order Flavobacteriales; family Flavobacteriaceae; genus JAHEJJ01. Next base: position 1,203 of record JBDNAQ010000045.1, on the reverse strand, counting down.
AGGGTTGGACAAAGGATATTATATGGTAGCAGGTGTCTTTGGGGACACCAAAAACGCCAGGACATATCTGACGAAATTAAAAAAGCGCCTTCCGGAAGCTAATCTGGTAATTCACCCTAAGAGCCAGCTCAATTACATATATCTGGACCATTACGATAAAGGCACGGATGCGGTTAGAGACTATCAAAGCCGTATGAACGGGCGTTTTAAGGATCCGCTATGGATTTTAAACATCCAAAAACCCGATGCCAAACCCCTTAAAACAAAAAAAGGTGAGAGGGCCAATAGAGACAAGGCAGAGCCAAGCACCAGACCGTTAAGAAAACAGAGCATACTGAGCAGGAAGTTTTCCGGATCACCCATAAGCAACGATAAATTATTGGAAAAGGCAGATCTCTATTTCAATAAGATGTGGTATGCAGAGGCTGCAGAATTATACGAAATGGTACTTAATGAAAATCCTGAGAACCAAACTTTCGATATAATTAGAAAGGCTGGTGATTCCCATTATTTTAACACTAATATGGAAAGAGCCTTTTACTGGTATGATATCCTGTATTCCAAATACAAATCGGATATGAGAGCAGAAAATCTTTTCAAATATGCACATTCTCTTAAGGGCACAGGAAAATATAGTAGGGCGAAGAGGTTGATGCGGCTTTATAACAAGGCTTTGAAAAACGAAGGTGGCAGTAAACCATACAGAGCCAGGCCTGGTGATGCCGCTCTCGATAATATACTGAGCACGGAAGAACAGAATATAAATCTCAATAACATTGCCGTGAATTCAGAGTACTCAGACTTCTCGCCCATGTTCTACCAGGACGACAAGATGGTATTCGCTTCAGCCATGGATTCGGCATTTTTTAATACCAGACGGTATAAATGGAATGATCAACCTTATCTGGACCTTTATGTAGCCAAGCTCAATGAGCAGTCTAACGAGGTTCGAGACGCTGTAAAGTTCTCCAAAAAGATCAATACGAAATATCATGAGGCCTCGGTGACCTTTTCTCCGGATCAGCAAACCATTTACTTTACCCGTAACAATTTTGGAAAGAAGCTTAAGCGCGATAAAAAAGGAGTTAATAACTTAAAAATATATATGTCGCGGAAAGTGGGCGACAGCTGGACTGAAGCTGTTGAACTCCCCTTTAACAGCGACGAATATTCCTCAGGGCATCCGGCTTTGAGTCCTGACGG
>JBDNAQ010000327.1:0-4300 GCA_039768345.1 Flavobacteriaceae bacterium | reverse complement strand
GAAAAATTATGCACGAGATAGGGTTCAAAAAGAGGTTTCCAGGATTGTACTCGATCGAGATTTGCCACGGAGCAATCAAAAGAAAAACCACGTGGGGTAAAACCTCCGGCATCACTTTCGAGCGCAAAAATGTGATTCTCACCTTTCCTTTTCGCTTCTTCAGCATATTTTTTTGCCCCTGCAAGACCTATTTCCTCACTCATAAACATTACTACCCTGATGGTTCGTTGAGGACGGTAACCGGTAGCGAGAAGCAACCGCAGGGCCTCCATACTTTGTGTACACCCTGCACCATCATCGTGTGCTCCATCGCCTAAATCCCATGAGTCTAAATGACCGCCAACCAATAGAATTTCATCAGGATAAGTACTGCCGCGAACTTCCCCGATCACGTTGTGGGATTGCACATCCGAGAGTCTTTTACAGCCCTGCTTAAAGTAGAACCTTATACTGGGGTCTAATTGAAGGGTAGTACTGAGCAATTGAGCCCCATTGGTGCTGATGGCTGCAGCGGGGATCCTTTGTTCAAAGGGCAGATCGCCATAGGTCATAAAACCCGTATGTGGTAAATCATCGAGCCTAAGAGTAAGTGAGCGGACAATTATTCCCACCGCTCCATATTTTGCAGCTTCCATGGCGCCCTTATAGCGCTGGCCAACAGCTCCGGAATAGGCATCGAAAGTATTGATCAGACCAGGCTGCATCGGACGGTTATAAAAAACGATCTTGCCTGCGATTCCGTCTCTACCAAGAGATGATAATTCTTCGATGCTTTGAACCTCAACCACAGGCGCCTTAATACCACCGGCCGGCGTGGCGACAGACCCTCCCAATGCCGTTATGGGAACATTGTTGGTAATACCGGGCTTACTCTCAATATAGGCAAATTCCGGCGTGCCCCGAACCCATTTAGGAACCATCACGGGTTGCAACCATACCCGGTCGAAACCAAGGGAATCCATCTGGCTTTTAGTGTATTTAACGGCCTGTTCGGCCTGAACACTGCCTGAAAGTCTGCCCCCAATTCTATTGGATAGGTAATTGAGCCAGTCATAAGACTTTCCGGCCGTCAATGATTCCTCGAAAATAGATTTAATCTGCCTTTGGTCATCGGTTTGAGTCCAGCAGCAAGTCGTCCATAAGAAAAGTCCTAATACCCAATATTTCATTCCTTTTCGCTTTCCAATTGTTTTCTGTAGAGCTCAATATTAGCTTTTATTTCATCATCGAGTTCCGGTTCGCGGATATCTTTGTATTTTTTTAACGTTTGAAGCAATATCGTTGCCACAATCACCCTGGCTACTCTCTTATTGTCGGCTGGAATAATATACCAGGGAGCATGGGGTTTTGAAGTTTTCTGTATGGCTTCCTCATAACAGGCCATATATTTATTCCACAATTTTCGTTCTTTTAGGTCGCCCGGAGAAAATTTCCAGTTTTTTTCTTCAAGACGAAGCCTTCTTAAAAGTCTGAATCGCTGTTCTTTCTTCGACAGGTGGAGGTAAAACTTAAAGATAATAGTACCATTATCGGCAAGATGTCTTTCAAAATTATTGATCTGTTCATACCTTTTTTCCCAAAATTCATCATCAATATCTTTTACACGGTCTATTCCAGGTATATTTTCTCCAAGAATATAAGACGGATGTACTTTCGTTACCAGTACATTCTCGTAATGGGTACGGTTAAAGACACCGAATTTACCTTTGGCTGGCAAAGCGATATAATGACGCCAGATATAATCATGATCGCGTTCTAATTCCGTAGGTACTTTAAAACTATGCACTTCAACGCCCCTAACGTTGCAATCCTTAAAAACCTCTCGGATCAGACTATCCTTTCCCGCGGTATCCATACCCTGAAGGCAAATCAATGCAGCATATTTTCCATGTGCGTACATGGTATTCTGAAACTTCCCCAGATCTACCCTGATTTCTTCCAATTTATCCTTAAGTTTCTTATCCGAAACCAGGAAGTCTTCTTCTGTTTCCCTTTCCGAAAGAACAAAGGAAGAATCGGCCAGGTATTTATCAATTTGAACTTCTTTCATTTCACCTTCTCGTTAAAATGCATTATTTGCCTTGGAATTAGCCGAAAAATAGGCGTTTCGTCTAAGAAATACAACCGAACATCCCAAAATCCCCCATAGTGGAACCTTTGGACGAAAAAAACACCGAAGAGCCCTGGGCTAGCCTTATCTTTACAGTTCCCAAAACTTACTATTTCAATAGTCTATGCTATGAAATCTCTCTCGGCATTTCTTTTATTTATAATCTTTTCGACCCCGCTTTTCGCCTCGGAAAACGCATGCGATTATGCGGGATCCAATATTGATTATATCAGATCTCAGACAGAAAAGGCGCTGGCTGCCGAGAACCTTAATCAATCGCGATATTTTGCTTATAAAGCGCTTAATGCCATAGAAAAAACCAAGCAACAGCTCGAAGAGTGTGGCTGTGAATATGCATTTAAAAGCATATTGGAAGGCCTGGATAATCTTAAAAAAGCTACGAGGGTCAATAGTTTGGCCAGTACCCGGATCTTATTAAACCGGGCGTTGGAGAACACTATGGGAAGTCTCGATGCCCTGGAACAACACGATGAATTACATAAGAGTCGATATGCCAGCGATGTCCTGGCACTCAATACCAAGGAAACAGACATTAACAGGATGAACGCTGTACAGCCAGTCGGGCCTGCTCTGGAGAAGAAAATCGATCAATTCCTTGAGGCCTACAGGATCTCGCTCAACAAAGTCGTTGAATCGGTCAACTGCAAGGAGGCCTATGCCTACGCCCGTAAGGTCTATGAACATTGCGAATCGCAACTTCTAAATGCCAGCTTAACAGAGGCTAAGAAATACTACAACTTAAAAACCAAGGAAATAACCGCAGAAGCGCTTAAAGATTTGGAAGACTGCAGAAAGGATCGTCACTGATCCTTATTTGCTCGCAAAAAGTTTCACGTCGTCTTCGGAAACTTCGTTCCCTCCTAAAATTATGAGCCGTTCCACCACATTCCTCAATTCGCGAATATTACCGGTCCAGTCATAGCCCTTTAATAACTCCACAGCCTTTTTGCTAAAATTCTTGGGGGCAATACCTTGCTCTCCGGCAATTTTAGAAACGAAGTGCTCTATAAGAATGGGAATATCATCCCTTCGTTCATTCAGCGCAGGAACCTGTATTAAGATCACCGCAAGGCGATGGTAAAGATCTTCCCGGAACCTTCCTTCGGCGATTTCCTTTTGCAGATCCTTATTGGTTGCGGCAACGACCCGAACATCTACTTTGATGTCTTTGTCAGAGCCTACTCTTGAAATCTTGTTTTCCTGTAATGCGCGCAGTACCTTGGCCTGGGCCGACAAGCTCATATCGCCAATTTCATCCAGAAAAATAGTCCCGTTATTGGCAGCTTCAAATTTACCGGCCCTGTCTTTTACAGCAGAGGTAAAAGCCCCTTTTACATGACCGAAGAGTTCGCTTTCGATCAACTCGGAAGGTATGGCTGCACAGTTCACTTCAACAAATGGTCCTTTGTTCCTACTGCTTTTCTCATGAACCCAATGGGCAACCAATTCTTTTCCAGTGCCATTCGAACCAGTAATCAATACCCGGGCATCGGTAGGAGCAACTTTTTCGATCATCTCCTTAATCTGACTGATCTCAGGACTCTGCCCGACCATTTCGTAGTTCTTGCTTACCTTTCTTTTGAGTATTTTATTCTCAACGATAAGCTCTTTTTTATCCAGTGCATTTCTAACCGTTGTAAGTAAACGGTTCAGATCAGGTGGTTTGGAAATGTAATCAAAGGCTCCTAATCGCATAGTATTGACCGCGGTATCCAGATCTCCGTGCCCGGAGATCATTATGAAAGGTATTTCTGGTTTTATTTTCTTGGCTTCCTGTAAAACCTCCACCCCATCCATTTTGGGCATCTTAATATCGCACAAAGCCAGATCGTAATCGTTTTTCTTTATCATTGCCAGTCCCGAAGTACCATCTGCCGCTTCTTCAAGCTGATATTGATCGCTCTCTTCAGAAAGAATTTTGACCAGGACACGTCTGATGGCTGCTTCGTCTTCAATGACTAATATTTTAGACATACTCTTTGTTTTAAAAAATCGAAATTTTGAAACCGGCCTTAATATATGGCCCTGGTTTATCGCTTATAATAAATACTTTTTTCCTTTTATCATCCCTAAGAATACTGCTCCCTCTCAGGGTATATCCACCCCATCCATAGAAGGAGATCACTCTACTGATATTGTATTGATAGCCAAGTGCTCCCACCACAGCAG
>JBDNAQ010000326.1:0-3045 GCA_039768345.1 Flavobacteriaceae bacterium | reverse complement strand
GGCAAAGGCTTCCTGAAGTTCTCCGGACGGACCCTGTATGGATTTTACGGCCGACTTAAATCCTGAGGGCATTACGGTGACTTCATCGCCGGCTCTGATGACTCCACCTGCAATTCTGCCTGCATAACCCCTGTAATCCCTGTATTGATCACGTTGAGGCCTTAATACACTTTGTACAGGAAATCGCATATCCACCTTGTTTATATCGCTGCTGATGTGCATCGTTTCCAGGGTGTGGAGTAGGGGAGCATTAAGATACCAATCCATATTTACTGATCGGTTCACCACATTATCTCCTAATAGGGCACTCATCGGAATAAAACGAATATCCTTGATCAGCATTTTGGAGGCAAATTCTTCAAACTCTCCGACGATATTCTCAAATACTTCCTGACTGAAGTTTACCAGGTCCATTTTGTTCACACAAACGATAACATGTGGAATCTGCAAAAGCGAAGCGATAAAAGCATGTCGTTTGGTCTGCTCAATGACCCCGTGCCGAGCATCGATCAGTATGATTGCAGCATTGGCTGTTGAGGCACCTGTCACCATATTTCTGGTATATTGGATATGGCCAGGAGTATCAGCGATAATAAACTTCCGCTTTGGCGTGGTAAAGTAGCGGTAGGCAACATCTATAGTAATGCCTTGTTCGCGCTCATCTCTAAGCCCATCGGTGAAAAGCGCAAGGTCAACACCGTCGTGACCTTTTTTCCGGCTGCTGTTTTCCACGGCTTCGAGTTGATCTTCAAAAATAGACTTCGAATCGTATAACAGTCTGCCAATCAGGGTACTTTTCCCATCATCAACGCTACCAGCTGTTGTAAATCTCAATAATTGATTACGCTCAAGTAACATAGTTTTGTCTCTTAAAAATAGCCTTGTTTTTTTCTATCTTCCATGGCGGTTTCAGAGCGTTTATCATCGCTCCGGTTACCCCGCTCTGTATGTCGCATGGCTGCTACTTCCTGTACGATCTTTTCCAGAGTATCAGCCTCAGATTCGATCCCTCCTGTAATGGTGATGTCGCCTAATGTGCGGAAACGCACTCTTCTCTTTTTTACAGGTTCATCCTCGTTCAATCTAAGATGATCAGATGTTGGAATCCAGCTGTTATTTCGCCAGACAACCTCCCGGTCATGAGCCATATAGAGTGAAGGGATTTCGATTTTTTCCTTGCGAATATAGTTCCAGACATCCATCTCTGTCCAGTTGCTTATAGGAAACACCCTGAAATGCTCTCCTTCGAAATGCTTGCCGTTAAAAAGGTTCCAGAGCTCTGGCCGTTGATTTTTGGGATCCCACTGGCCAAAGTCGTCCCGGTGAGAAAAAAAACGCTCCTTTGCCCGCGCCTTCTCTTCATCCCGCCTTCCTCCTCCGATAGCGCAGTCGATGCGATTCTCTTCAATAGCATCGAGTAGTGTGGTTATCTGGAGGGCATTCCGGGTGGCATTTTTACCACGCTCTTCCGCCACCCTGCCTTGATTTATGGAATCCTGAACAGACCCCACGATCAATCGGGCACCCAGGGATTCGATTAATTGATCACGAAATGCGATAGTTTCAGGAAAATTATGCCCTGTATCTATATGCATAAGGGCAAAAGGAATTTTACTGGGAAAAAAGGCCTTTTTGGCCAGATGTGTCACAACAATAGAATCTTTTCCCCCGCTAAAGAGGATTACCGGGTTCTGAAACTGCGCCGAAACCTCCCTGAGAACGAAGATGGCTTCGGCTTCCAGTTCTTCTAAATAGTTCAAATAATACTTACTCATTATTACAAAGTCTTAGCTTTTTTTGTTTTCGAAAATTATATTCTTCCCCATTTTCGCGTTCTTTTTCTTCTAAGCAGCTCAAAATTAATACGATACCAACTTCGTTCATGGAAATAATACAGGAACATTTTAGTGATGATCTCCGCCACGCCAATCTGCAGACCTGTAAGCGGACTTCCAGTAATTATCCATGAAAGCAACATGGTGTCTGCGGTCCCTATTATTCGCCAGGTAATGGTCTTGGATAAGTGCTTTTTTGTACTGTCCCTCATCCCAAAATTAAACCAGAGCCTTTCATGCAGGTAGTACAAGATCATTTTGCTGATGACCTCAACCAGCCCGATCTTTAAACCAGTAAAAGGATTACCTGTAATAATCCAGGATAGAAGTATAGTATCGGTGGTACCCACGATACGCCAGGTTATGGTTTTGGCGAGATGCCGTCTGTGAGAAAGATTGCTCAAGGGTCCTTTATTAGTATAGTAATTCTATAGACCAAAGGTATTAAAAGCACCTATTCACTCATTAAGCGTCTTGCACAATTGTGAAATTCCTATTTCGCAAGCATTTTTCATTCGGATAATTCAATCGATAGGGGTGTTTGTTAACAATTATCCTATTAAAACTATAGAGTATACCATCTAATATGAAAATAAATTGGATTCCGATCTTGCTAAATGGTCAGTTTCAGCTATTAAAACGACTTAAATCTGGAAGTTAGGGCTTAATCGTGTAGTACTCTTTTACCGTCCTCTATTTTATGGCAAAGACAATTATCGGGTTTAAACCATCCTTTTCGGTGTAGAATATCTTTAATATGTTCAAGCAGGGCGATGGTATATTTTTCCGATCGGTTATATCCAAAATTATTTATACTGATCGAAGTGTCTAGGGATTCGACATAGTGCCACCATCTTTTAGGTAAAAATAAAACATCACCAGGCTCAAGAATCACATGGCTGAATTCTACCTCCCGGAATTTTGGAAATTTCTTCTCATCAAAATCATTTAGATCTACCTGACTACCGATGGCACCCGGAATGTATTTCTTACTGGGGTACATCCGTTTGTTGAAACGTCGGGAGGCGATGATAAAGAGTTTTCTACCCTGAATCTGGGCATACATATTATTTACATTATCGGCATGTAAACCCGAGATGGTACCCCTGGGGCCAATCCAGGCCAATTTCAGGTTCAGACTGGCAAATGAAGCGTAAAGAGAAAAGTCGGTATCTTTTTTTAGTTCAGGAAAATAATTGAAAATATTCAT
>JBDNAQ010000325.1:0-3403 GCA_039768345.1 Flavobacteriaceae bacterium | reverse complement strand
TTGTTGATAATTGTCCTTGCCAACCTGCCGGTTGAAATGCTGGGTGGATATGCCGTAGGTTACGAACTTCTCCCTTTAAATGGCTTGCTGACTTTTCTTGGACTATATCTGCTCAGGGAGCGTAAGATCAATATTGACCTGTTGCCAAAAGAGTAAGCGTACAGGCTACTTCATATTCGATAGAATGCTCTTTAAGTAAATAATAGAAAGCTGGGTTTTCTGCTCCGGGGTTAAATATTATTCTTTGAGGTTTAAGGCTCAGGATCTTATCGTAGTAAGCCTTTTGTCGTTCCGCGCCCATGTATAGAGTAATGGTATGGAACTCTTCATTTTCGGGTATGTTATCTGAAATCACCGCCCCAAATAACCGGCCTTTTACCGGCCCGAATCCGACTGTGTCAATGCCTTGCGCCTTTAAACTGCGGACCGCTGCATAACTATAACGATGCGGTTTTAACGATGCTCCGAAAACGAGGGTTTTTTTCATTGTGGTTAGATGGAGTTAAAGTCTGTTAATATGTGTAATTTTGTGTTAAATAGCGTAACGATTTTTAAATTATTTCGTCTATTGGTCATATTGAAACTTTGTAAAGTCATTGGTAATTCTATATTTTTTATAGTTAATGGTTAGTGTTTAGTATAGTTTATCAATGAAAGAAACCCCGCTCCTGGTTCTTATCAGGTTGTCGGGGTTTTATATTTATTATCCTTGCCCTTCTCCGTTTTGTTCCCATAGCTGTATAATCGTAAATCCGATGTCCCAAAATAGCTCAATGCTTCGGTTTCGTATACCTTACAATATGTTAAAAGAGTGTTAATAGATTTTACTCTGGTAACATCTTTCCGAAAGGATCGTCAAGTAAATACATCAATCAATCAAAAAACAGCAATCATGAAATACGCCATTTGGGCCCTTGCCCTCTTTTGGGCTGTTATTGCTCAGGCCCATACCGATCCGGAAATCTCAGATGTAAGAATTGGATCGATCGTCGGTCAGGTTGTAGAAAGTGGTTCCGGAGTACCGGTGGCCTATGCGGCTGTCGTCTTGAAGTCTGTCGAAGACGGAAGCACCATTTCCGGTGGTATCACCCGTGAAGATGGAAGTTTCGAACTTAAAAAGCTCCCTGAGGGTAGTTTTGTTTTTGAAGTGCAGTTTATCGGGTATAAAACACATTCCCGTCAGGTGACTATTTCCAAACGAAACCGGAAACTGGAGTTGGGGGTTATTTCACTAGACGAAGAGGCCGAAGAGCTAAGTGGTGTTGAAGTGGTAGCCGAAAGGACTACCATCGAACAGCGGATAGACCGTAAAGTGGTGAATGTGGGTAAAGATCTCACCACCACCGGTGCGACAGCTGCAGACATAATGAACAATATTCAGTCGGTCAACGTCGACCAGCAAACCGGCCAATTGACCCTAAGGGGTAACTCCAATGTACGGGTAATGGTAGACGGAAAACTTACTAATGTCCCTGTTGAACAGTTACTCAGACAAATCCCATCGACCTCCATCAAACAAATAGAACTTATCACCAATCCATCGGCAAAATATAATCCCGAAGGCATGAGTGGAATTATCAATATCATACTCCACAAAAATGCCAACATCGGTTTTAACGGGAACATCAATACCGGGCTAACCTATGGAGAAGAGGCTAAATTCAATAGCTCCATCGATCTGAATTACCGAAGCGGAAAGTTTAATATTTATGGAAATTATGGGAATAACATCGGGAAATACGTGAACAATGGTTTTATCAATCGCCCTGATGAGAATTCACGTCAGGAATTTGAGTTTTTAAACAATAATAAGTCGAACCTTTTTAAAATTGGATTCGATTTCTTTATCAGCGAGAAACACACACTGTCTGTCTTTACCAATCAGAATTTTTTCGACGGAAAAGCCAACGGGACCACCGAAGTGACCTATGCGGATGATCCCTCGAGGAACCAGACTCAGTTTTTCAGCCCGGATAATTTGAACCACAGTGAGCAATACAATTTTGATTACAAGTGGGAATTCGCAAAGGAAGGACATAATATAGAGCTCGAAGTAGATCATAACCACTTTGAAGATGATGAAGTTTCTGATTTCAACTTTAGCGGGGCAAGCCTTTTTCCCGACTACACCGATTTTGTGGATACAGAGCGTAGACAGACTTTTGTGAATCTCGATTATGTAAACCCCCTGGATTCGATCACTAAGATTGAGGCAGGCCTGGAAACCAGGGTATTCCAGACCCAGATCGATTACGAATCTACCGGATTATCCTTCGATTCTGGCGGGAACCTTATACCAACGCCAAGTACAGATTTCATCTATGATATGGATATTTACTCTGCTTATGTCACCTTCGGACAAAACTATAAGAAGTGGTCTTATCAGGTAGGTGTTCGGGTAGAAGATGTAGAGGTTAAGGCCGATACCAACCTTGTGAGGGCTTTTACGGATAAGTATACCGAGTTTTATCCATCGGCCTTTGTTACCTACAAGCCGGGTGAGAAAGACCAGTTTCAAATGAGCATGAGCCGAAGGGTAGATCGGCCGGGCTTATCTCAGGTAAATCCTATACGGGAATGGGCCACCCCGCTCATATCTTCCTTCGGGAATCCCAGCCTCAGACCACAGTTTACCATGTCGTACGAAACTAATTATACCCGGCGATTTAAAAACGGAAGCCTTACCGCGGGTGTTTTTTACCGGTCTGTAAAAGATGAAATCAATCGGGCGCTGCTTATAGACCGTACCGATCTAAATAAAGTTATCCTGACCTATGATAATTTCGACGATACTTCTGCTTTTGGCGTGGAGGTCTCTAGCAACTACAAACCCACAAAATGGTGGAACTTCAATGCCAGTTTTGACCTTTACTCACAAACGCAAAGGGGTATAACAGAACGTCTGTTAGAAGATACGGCTACCGCGGGTCCGGAAGATATAATCCAGGAAGAGGTTGAGGTAGACAATACCGCCTGGAATTTCCGTATGAACAACAGTTTTATCGTAAATAAAAAACTAACCTTCCAGGCTTTCGGTTTCTACAGAGGGCAGAACCGTACTATCCAGGTAGATGTGGATCCGATGTATTTTGTCAATGTTGGAGCCCGCTATACTTTCCTGGATGGTAAAGCCAGCTTAAGTGCTAATTACAACGATATTTTTAATACCATGAATTTTTCATTCGAAGGAAGTCGTCCATTCCCGCAAAACGGAAAATTCTTCTGGGAAAGTCAGAATTTTTTCGTTGGATTCTCCTACCGATTTGGCAGTGGAAAAAACAAAGCGCTTCAGCGAAAGAGAAGGGATTCCAATACCAAGCGCGACAGTGGTGGTATACTTTGATAGTAGCGATATGGGCAAGACAAGAGGATGGGTTGGTTAACTCTTAATGCTCATATCGGC
>JBDNAQ010000324.1:0-3145 GCA_039768345.1 Flavobacteriaceae bacterium | reverse complement strand
TGTACATTCCTGCCTGACTAACCGTAATCGACGAAGATTTTTCTGCAAGCGGTGTTCCACTGCGATACCAGTTATATTGATAAGTACCGGCATTCGGCAGGTTGTAAACTTCAAGGGAAATTGAATTTCCATCACACACCTCAGCAGTACCATCACCGAAATCGGCTTGTCCCTGAGGGCGAATAGTAATGGCCGAGTTAACATCGATATAATACATTGGATAGGGAGAAGAACTGGGTCCGGTAATGGCCGGATCGGTGCTTCTTACCCTCATTCTGTAACCTTCCCCACGGGTAGTGTTGGGAATGGCAAACTGAAAAAAGAAATCAAAGTTGGTGTTTTTAGTGGCATCTCTGGCCAGTTCGACAGGGCTTGAAAAGCTGCCGCTGGCATCTGAAAGCTCTAAAATGAATTCGTTGCCTGGGTTTACCAGGGGAGGACTCCAGGTGAAATTTACCCAGAAATCGTTAAAACTGTCCGAAGCGCAAGCTTGTGTCCAGGGGGAACTTCCCACCGGAGGCGTCTGATTTGGTGCTGGAGCGGGAGCATTGAGAATTTGTGCCTGAATTCCGTATGTTCCCAACAGCACGAAAACACAAAAAATCAATTTTTGAAAGAAAGATAGTTTTGGTCTCATAAGTAGATGTAGTTTTGGGGAACTACAGTTTTACCGTTTACTAGATTTGGGTGCGGATCAACCGTATGGCTCTGTTTTTTGGCAATTGTTTTAATGATCACTAGGCTCTATTTGCGCTGATCCTAGTACTTAACAACAAATATGACATATAATTACCGCGCGAGAAATATAATGTTGTGGCACTGATTAAATATGTTGTGAAACGCATTTATTGCATGGTGAGCTTGTTTTATACAGGCCGATACCTGCATTTTTCCTACATTTGTGCCTCTAAAAACGGATGATGAGTAACCCCGCCAAAACGCTTAATTTTATTGAGCATATCGTAGAGGAGGATCTTGCCAAGGGCATGCCAAGGAAACAACTTAGGTTCCGTTTTCCGCCGGAACCCAATGGTTACCTTCACATAGGGCATGCGAGCTCTATTTGCCTGAATTTCGGACTGGGACTCCGCTATGACGCTCCGGTCAACCTGCGTTTCGACGATACCAACCCCATCAAAGAGGAGCAGGAATACGTAGATGCCATTAAAAAAGATGTAGAATGGCTGGGATATACCTGGGAAACAGAGTGTTATGCCTCAGACTATTTTCAACAACTCTACGACTGGGCATTGTTGCTGATCAAAGACGGAAAAGCCTATGTAGATAGCCAATCTTCGGAGGAAATGGCCAGGCAAAAAGGAACGCCAACGGAATCGGGGACAAATAGCCCATTCAGGAATCGAAGTATTGAAGAAAATCTCTCGCTGTTCGAAGCCATGAAAAATGGTGATTTTGAAGAAGGAACCCATGTTTTAAGGGCAAAAATCGATATGACTTCACCTAATATGCTGATGCGCGATCCCATAATGTATCGCATATTGCACAAGGCGCATCATCGAACAAATACCGATTGGTGTATTTATCCAATGTACGACTGGACCCATGGTGAGAGCGATTATATCGAGCAGGTGTCTCATTCGCTTTGTACGCTCGAATTTGCCCCCCACAGGGAATTATATGATTGGTTTCTCGATAATTTGGTAGAACCGGCAAAGCTCAGACCCAAACAGCGTGAGTTTGCCAGGAGAAATCTTAGCCATACAGTGGTGAGCAAACGAAAACTGCTGAAATTGGTTGAGGATGGTGTGGTCTCTGGTTGGGATGATCCCAGAATGCCTACGATTTCAGGGCTTCGAAGAAGGGGATATACCCCCGAGTCGATTAGGAATTTTGCCGATACGATAGGTATCGCCAAGCGCGATAATATCGTGGATGTTGCCTTACTTGAATTCCACATACGCGAACACCTGAATAAAATAGCACCCAGAGTAATGGCGGTTTTACGGCCTGTAAAAATAGTGATCACGAATTATCCTGAAGGTGAGGAAGAATGGCTTGAAACCGAAAACAATCCTGAGGATCCCGGTGCCGGCATGCGTAAAGTCCCGTTTTCCAGAGAATTGTATATCGAACAGGATGATTTCAGGGAAGAGGCCAACCGCAAGTTTTTTAGACTTAAACTCGGCGGGGAGGTCCGCTTGAAAAGCGCATACATCATTAAGGCAGAAAACTGTATAAAAGATGATAAGGGCGAGATAACCGAAATCCATTGTACTTATGACCCAAAAAGCCGTAGCGGCAGTGGTACAGAGGAAAGTATGCGCAAAGTAAAGGGCACGCTACATTGGGTATCCGTCTCGCATGCAATACCAGCAGAAATAAGACTGTACGATCGTTTGTTTACCGATGAAAATCCGGATGGATATAAAGACAGGGATTTTATGGAATTTCTGAACAGAGATTCTCTGGAAACCCTTACTGGCCAGTTAGAACCCGGCCTTGGGGATGCTGAGGCCGGCGAACGATACCAGTTTCAACGATTGGGCTATTTCAGCGTGGATCCTGATAGCCAGGCAGATAAGCTGGTATTTAACCGCACAGTAACACTCAGGGATACCTGGGCAAAGATCGAACAGAAGGGATCCTAGTTTTAAATTATACTACTCAGTATCTTTATTGCCCTTTTGGCTTTGGCGTTTCATCGCTTCTCCGATCTGATTACTTGCCGTAAATGAGGCTACCATATTGTTTAGCATATCGCTTCCTGCCTGAGGGGAGTTGGGGAGTAATATAAGATTGGTATTGGTTGCTTCCCCAATAGCCTGAAGGGTATCATAATGCTGGGTAACCACGATAAGCGCTGAGGCTTCCTGTGAATTAATGCCCACTTTGTTCAACACTTCTACAGATTCTTCCAGACCTCTGGCAATTTCTCTACGCTGATCGGCGATCCCTTGCCCCTGCAGCCTTTTACTTTCCGCTTCGGCTTTTGCTTTTTCAACTATCAGGATTCTCGCGGCATCTCCTTCAAACTGTGCCGCAATCTTCTCGCGTTCCGAAGCATTAATTCGGTTCATAGCAGACTTAACCTGTGAATCAGGGTCAATATCTGTTACCAGCGTTTTGATAATATCATAGCCATAATCCAGCATCGCATCTTGTAATTCTGTCTTAACAGCAATGG
>JBDNAQ010000044.1:0-3632 GCA_039768345.1 Flavobacteriaceae bacterium | reverse complement strand
GTACATCCATTGAAATAAAATAATCATGTCCATAGTAGATAAAACATCGTTAAAATTACCCAAGGAAAATGAACAGGCAGGAGATTTTCTGCCTCTTCTGGGAACAGATCACGTAGAGCTATATGTAGGGAATGCCAAACAAGCTGCATATTACTATATGTCGGCTTGGGGTTTTCAACCCCTGGCTTATGCCGGACTGGAAACCGGACTAAAGGACAAAGTGTCCTATGTATTGCAGCAGGATAAGATACGTCTGGTACTGACATCACCTCTTAAACCGGGAGGTGATATTAACCGTCATATCAATTCACATGGCGATGGTGTAAAAGCTATCGCTCTCTGGGTGGATAGCGCGGCCAAAAGCTATGATGAGACCACCAAAAGAGGTGCAAAAAGTTATCTGGAACCTACAACCCTAAAGGATGAGCACGGAGAAGTAGTGCTGTCGGGAATTCATACCTATGGAGAAACTGTCCATATTTTTGTTGAACGCAGCAACTATTCAGGACCTTTTATGCCCGGATATAAAAAATGGGATCCCTATTACAGGGCAGAGCCTTTAGGCCTCAAATATATCGATCATATGGTGGGCAATGTAGGTTGGAATGAGATGAATAAATGGTGTGAATTCTATGCCAATGTCATGGGATTTGCCCAGTTAATTTCCTTTGATGACAAGGATATCTCTACCGAGTATACCGCCCTGATGAGTAAAGTGATGAGCAATGGCAACGGCAGGATCAAGTTTCCAATAAATGAACCGGCCGATGGTCGTAAGAAATCGCAGATAGAGGAATATATTGAATTTTACAATGGTGCCGGGGTTCAGCATATCGCGGTGGCGACAGATAATATCATCGAAACGGTAACCTCTCTGAGAGAACGCGGGGTCGAATTCCTCACCGTACCGGCCATTTACTACGAAGATGTCCTGGACAGGGTAGGAGAGATTGATGAAGATCTTGCGCCATTAAAAGAATTAGGCATCCTAATAGACAGAGACGATGAGGGATATCTGCTTCAGATCTTTACCAAGCCGATTCTCGACCGGCCCACTATGTTCATCGAGATCATTCAACGCAAAGGCGCCAAATCTTTTGGCAAAGGGAATTTTAAAGCCCTTTTCGAATCGATCGAAAGAGAGCAGGCATCCAGAGGCACTTTATAAGCTGGTATTCTTAAGGATTTGTAAAATTTCTTCTACTTCGTATAAAGTATTGTTAATTGTCTAGTTAAAGAACGTTAAAAGCTTTTAGCAGAGGCTGCCCTTGTGCTATTTTTACATCACATAAGGGGTGGTTCCCTTATTACTTTAAGTATTGGTTTTTCATAATTTAAAGTTTGGTTGGTTATTTAGGAAAAGCCCTGACATTTGTTCGGGGCTTTTTTTTGTACAATACTTTGGAACAAAATTTGTTTAAGTAATGTTAATCATCTAATTAGTAATGGTTATGAAGCCTTAAAAAGCCGAATAATTAATACTTTTGAATATAATTCGTTATGAAAAGAGGATTTATTATTCTTCTGATGCTTTTCGGTGTTCTGCTGAACGCCCAGGATTCTTCTGATTTTGTCTATACCGATTCATCCCAGGTAGAGGAGGGTTCCGGTACAAACGATAAGAAAAAGAAGATCCCCGTTGCGTTTAAACCGGGAGAATGGTTAAAATTTCGCATACACTATGGCATCCTTAATGCGAGTTATGCCACCCTGCACCTGACAAAAGATAAGATCGATCAAAAACCTGTTTATCATGTAGTCGGCAGAGGAAAAACCACTGGCTTTGCCAGTATCTTTTTCAAAGTCGATGACCGCTATGAAAGTTATTTTGATACACAAGACGGTAAACCTTATCGATTTATTCGCAAGATTGATGAAGGAGGCTATACCAGAGACACTGAGATCAATTTTGATCATAATAAAGATATCGCTGTTCTGGATGATAAGAAAACTAATAAAAAGTTTAAATTTACGGTCGAAGACAGCATTCAGGACCTTATTTCTGCATTCTACTATCTGAGAAATAATTTTGAGGCAAAAGATCTTGTACAGGATGAGGACATTGAATTAGAGATGTTGTTCGATGATGACGGCATTTTTAAATTCAAATTAAAATACCTTGGCAAAGAGGTGGTAAAAACAAAATTTGGCAAAGTTGAATGCCTTAAGTTCAGGCCATTTGTACAATCGGGCAGGGTATTTAAAGAACAGGAAAGCCTCACGCTTTGGGTGTCGAACGATCTGAACAAAATTCCGATCAGGATCAAAGCTGATCTCGTAATAGGAGCCATCAAAGCAGATTTGGACGGATATAATGGTCTAAAGAATCAGTTCAAGATTATAATGGACTAAGACCAAAATGGAAGAAAAGGAGCGCATTGATTCCCAAATTGATAAACTAAAAGAGAAGTACAAAGATTCCGGACAAGACCTTAGCTCCTACCTAGACGGATTACTATACCAACGCTATCTTACTTATTGGGACTATATCCATCTGGACACATTACTTAGCCTCCAGGTTCCACGAACTTATTATCCTGATGAAGAGATATTCATCATGTATCATCAGATCACAGAGCTCTACTTTAAGCTTATTCTTCATGAGCAGAAACAAGTGGTGGACGACAAATCGCAGAACGTAAAGTTTATCCAGGAAAAAGTAGAGCGGATCAATAATTACTACAAAGCACTGATCTCCTCCTTTAGCATTATGGTCAGGGGGATGGAACCCGAGCAATTCCTCAAGTACAGAATGGCCTTGTTGCCCTCCAGTGGTTTTCAGTCTGCACAGTATCGAATGATCGAAATTTATGCCACACCACTCGAGAATTTGGTCGATCCGGAAATACGAGGAGATTACTCAGAGAAAGACAGTATCGAGACACTTTATGAACAGATATATTGGAAGCGAGGGGTTCTGGATAAAAAGACCGGTGAAAAAACACTGACCTTAAAACAATTCGAATATCGATACACCCCCAGATTTATTCGGATCGCAAAGTCGATCGAGGGAAAGACCATGTTTCATAAATTCCAGGAACTGGCCGCAAAAAATAAACATAATAAAGCCCTTACCGATGCGTTTAAATCAATGGATGTTAATGCGAACGTAAATTGGCCCCTGGTACACCTGGGGTCTGCGTACCGATATCTGGACAGGGAAAACGACACTATAGAAGCTACGGGCGGTACAAATTGGAAGGAATATTTACCCCCCAGCTTCCAGAAAGTTGTATTTTTCCCGAGCTTATATACAAAACAAGAGTTAAATAATTGGGGGAAACAATGGGTTGACCATATCTTTAATCCCAAGAAAAGCCAAGTAGAGTAATGCAAAAAATCTGGGGCACAATTTTTGCAGTTTTTCTTTTAGGTGCTTGCACCGAAAAACAAGAGAAAACAGCCGACAAGCCAAGCGTAGCCGAAATCTCCAAACCTGAAACCGAGATCCGGGAATACGGTTTTAAACTCAGTGATTTTAATGTAATCAAAGACACCGTGGAATATGGTGATAGCTTTGGTGAAATTATGCAGGACCACGAGGTAGACTATAACAAGGTCCTGAAAATCATCAACGACTACAAGGAAGTTTTTGATGTCAGGAAAATTCAGGTGGGAAAACCTTATTTGCT
>JBDNAQ010000005.1:0-6510 GCA_039768345.1 Flavobacteriaceae bacterium | reverse complement strand
TTATCTCTTTTGTGAGTTGATTTTTTACAGCGATATCCTGTTCAGTTGGTGGAAAATCATCCAGAGTTACCAAACTATTCAGATGCCCCAGTTTATTAGTAAGGCGGATAGGGAAATTTAATGGGTCTTGTCCGCTTCTGTTTTTTGTCTGATAGAGCGCTTTCTCCACCTCCTCAAATTCCTGTTTCATTTTCTTTGCTTTTTCTACCAGCGCTGCTGTGTCTTCCTGATCCTTATAACGCTCCGTAAACTCATCGAGTTGCAAGGAGATCTTCCTGATTTTTTTGATCGATTGGTGGGCGGCATCAACCGTTTGGTTCACTTCGGTCACAAAATCGTACTGTTTTTGCATGTCCTCAGGACTCACTTCTGCCCGTGGATCTGCCACGATCGTAAAGTCCTGAAGCTGTTTATCACCATTGATATCGAGCTGAACCTGATAATTCCCCGGTACGGCTTTTGGACCATCGAGATTTGCCCACCATAGGATCATCCCTTCTAGTTTTTCGGCCCCCTTACCTTTGGTATCCCAAATATGTGTGTTTCCTCCTTTTTTCAACTTGAGTTTTTTCTTCTTGTCCTCGGAGAAATTCGAAAAACTTGCCAGTGTATCCCCACTCTTGCTGGAGTAAACCAGTGAAATACTATCCTTTGGAAGCAGGTCTTTTAGATAGAAATGTGTGATGACCCCATTGGGATGGTTCATCCCCGCAGTTTTTGAAGGTTTCTCGGCAGTATTGCCCTTAGTGCGGTAGCTGGCCTTGGGTTTGAAAAGGATTGAATTGGCCAGTTTGGAGTCTTGCTTCAATTGATGCATCACCGTCAGATCGTCCAGAATCCAGACAGACCGACCCTGGGTGGCAACCACTAAGTTCTGATCTTTCACCACCAGGTCGGTAATAGGAACAATAGGGAGGTTTTGCTGAAATGGTTGCCAACTGGTACCGTCGTTAAAACTTACGTACATTCCTGTTTCTGTGCCGGCATAAAGCAATCCCTTTCGGTCAGGGTCTTCCCTGAGCACCCTGGTAAAATGTTCCGATCCTATGCCGGTGGTGATCTTTTTCCAGCTGGCACCAAAATCCGTGGTTTTATACAGGTATGGCTTAAAGTCTCCCAGTTTATATCGGGTTGCAGCAACATAACAGGTTCCTTCATCAAAATGTGAAGGTTCAATACTATTAATCATGCTCCATTCCGGTAGTTGGGGTGGTGTAATATTTTGCCAGATTTCTCCACCATCCCGGGTAATGTGGATAAGGCCATCGTCACTTCCAACCCACATAAGCCCTTCCCTAATCGGACTTTCATTCGCTGCAAAAATCGTACAGTAGTATTCAACGCCAGTATTGTCTTGTGTGATCGGGCCACCACTGGATACTATTTTTTTTGGATCATTGCGAGTCAGGTCGTCGCTGAGTAATTCCCAGCTCTGTCCCTCATTCGTGCTCATATGCACATGGTTAGAGAAAGCATATAGCTTCTTGGGGTTATGCTTGCTGAAAATAATCGGGAAGTTCCATTGGAATCGGTATTTCATGCCTTCGGCACCGTAGCCCATGGGATTATCAGGCCATACATTAATCGCCCGCACCGTTTTTGTCTTGTGGTTAACCCTGGTTAGAAATCCTCCATAACTACCGCCATAAACGATATCATTGTCGTTAGGGTCTACGGCAATATGGGCCGATTCGCCCCCGGCTGTCGGTTCCCAATCATTTTCATCTATCGCATTTCCGCCGCTCCGGTGATTGATCCGGATAGTGCTGTTGTCTTGCTGTGCTGCATAGATCCGGTACGGAAATGCATTGTCTGTGGTGACCCGGTAAAATTGTGCTGTGGGCTGATTATAATATGTACTCCAGGTAGTTCCGCCGTCATAAGAAACCTGTGCACCCCCATCATCGCCAATGATCATTCGATCCGAATTTTCAGGGGCAATCCAGAGATCATGATGATCGCCATGTGGTGCATTAAAGGTCTCAAAGGTTTTACCCCCATCTTTTGAGCGGTGGTAACGCACATTGAGTACATAGACCAGGTCTTCATCTTCAGTGTCCGCGTAGATCCGGGTATAATACCAGGCCCTTTGTCTCAACTTACGTTCTTCATTTATACGTTCCCATTTTTTACCCGCGTCATCGGAACGGTAGAGTCCGCCTTTTTCCTTGTGTTCCACAATAGCCCATATCCGTTCCGAGTTTTTGTGAGATACTGTAACACCTATAATTCCCAGGGTATCTTTTGGGAAGCCTTCATGTTTAGAGATTTCAGTCCAATTCTCTCCGCCATCTGTGCTCTTCCATAAGGCAGAGCCCGGTCCTCCGCTGCTGAGGCTATAAGGAGTTCTTTGAACTCTCCAGGTGGATGCGTATAGAATTCTGGGATTGTTGGGATCGAGAATCAGGTCTACCCCACCTGCATGGTCGTTCACAAACAAAATATTTTGCCAGCTCTTACCCCCGTCTGTGCTTTTATAAATTCCACGTTCTTTTGTGGGTTTGTAAATATTTCCAAGAACTGCGGCATATACAATCTCATGATCCTTAGGATGGACTCTCAATCGGGGTATATGCCTGCTTTTTTCCAGGCCGGCCTGCTTCCAGGTTTTGCCGGCATCGGTACTTTTCCATATACCATATCCTGAAGAAACATTACCTCTTACTGTTTTTTCACCACCGCCTACATAAATAACGTTGGGATCGCTTTTAGCTACTTCCACAGCACCAATACTACCCCCAAAATACCCGTCTGATATATTTTCCCAGCTACGGCCTCCATCGATAGTCTTCCAGACACCTCCGCCAGCGGCTCCAAAATAGAACAGGTTAGGATTCCCAGGAACTCCGGTAACCGAGGCAGATCGTCCTCCTCTAAAGGGTCCTACAAGACGGTAGTCCATACTCGAATAGAGTTCAGGCGGGATTTGAGAAGTATCGGTTTGGTTGCCTTTTTTCCTTTTTTGGCCCTGAGTTGGGATCGCGGTTATCATTAGAAATAACAGGAATGCGACTCCCCTGGTCAGCGTATTGGTCATTGTCTTTAGAAGTTGAGTTAGCAGCTTTAAATGTAATCAAAAAGAACATACCCCAAAGCCCTGTAATCTCATAATAATTACTAAAAATCGTATTTTAGAACGGGGATGCGAAATTCACATCCCGTCAGGTATTTCTATTTTGAAATCTTGTTAATATTCTGCACCACCCTTAAAAATGAATGAAATATGAGAGTACTAAGCATTTTATTGCTGATCGGATTTATATCCTGCAATAATCAAATAGCGGGGGATAAAGAAATGGACGTCAAAGCCGAAGATCTTAAGGCTCTGCGATATTTGAAAGAGGTAGAATGGCCCAAGGCGTACAGGGAGCAGGATACGGTTTTGCTCGACAGAATACTGGGTGAGGACTTCCAGATGATAGATGGAGCGGGCAACTGGTCGGATAAAAATAATGAACTGGCATGGATCAGAGAAAACGCATCGGCACCAGATTCCTTTTATTATGATATAAAGCGCCTGGATGCACTTGAAAATGGCACCGCACTAATTTGTGGAACAGGTCATATTTTTAACGACAGCACTCATACGGTCTATCAATCTAGTAACATACTGATTAAAAGAAACGGGATATGGAAAGCAGTGGCCTCACACGTCTCCGGTATTAAACCCGCCCAGAATGATTAAGCATGGCTATTAATTTTATTGTATTTTCAGCGTATGACCGATCCATGAGGTTGCATTTCTACATCTGCAAAATTTGTTTCAGGCTGAATAGGTATTGAACTTTAACAAAAAATAATACATGATACTTAACAAGAGAATCCCTTTGAAATACTGGCTCGGACTGATTAAATGGGATCTTATCATCGTCACCGTATTCTCCTTTATTATTTTTTATGTACAAGACTATCTGATCCTGATCAAAATTCCTATTACGATAGGGGGATTCTTAGGAACCGCAATTGCTCTTTTGTTATCTTTTAAACTGGCCCAATCTTATGAACGCTGGTGGGAAGCCCGAAAGATATGGGGCGCTATAGTGAACGATTCCAGAACGCTGGTCCTCCAGGTCAAACACTTTATGGCTCCGGAGAATATCGCCGTGGCAGAGACAATTGGAAATCGTCAGATCGCCTGGTGCTATGCTGCTTGCAATCATCTACGCAAACAAGACACCCACAAGGTAGTTCGGTCATATGTTTCGGAAATGGAATGGGAAGGAATACAGCACAAACCCCATATGCCAATTGCACTTCTAGATCTACATAGCGGCGATATTGCTGCCCTCCACAAAAGCGGAGAGTTTAATGACTTTCAACATGTGCAAATCGACAATACATTGGTTCGATTAACCGCTTCACTCGGTAAAGCCGAACGGATTAAGAATACAGTGTTTCCAACAACCTATCGGGCGATATTGCATTTCTTTATTTATATATTTTTGATCGTTCTGTCAATTCCTTTGGCCGAATTACTCGAATTTGCCGAGATCCCATTGCTCATAGGGATTGCTCTTCCATTCTTTTTATTGGAAAAAATCGCTTTTACTATTCAGGATCCATTCGACAATCAACCTACGGATACTGCCATGACGGATATTTCTCAAAACATTGAAAAAAACATTCGACAGCTACTCGATGAAGATATTCCTGAGTATGAAACTAAGTCGACCTATTACATTCTCTGAGCATTTTATCGGCCTTATTTTTTCCTGCCATGTTTAAACCAAAATCTCTCCAGCCAAATGAAAAAGATCATTTTATCCTCGGCCTTGGCCTTGTTTATTATTTATAACTCGATGGCGCAGGAAAAAAGATTTAGAGACTATGGCATTGAGATCGGTGTTCTGCAGCCGGGTAAATACAATGCTATCTCAGATGTTGATGGTGTTCTCGTTGGTCATCAAACATTGATAGAGGGCCAAAGCATCCGGACAGGAGTTACTGCAATACTTCCATATCGTGGCAATATTTTTCAACAGAAAGTCCCTGCAGCAATATTCATAGGTAATGGCTACGGCAAGCTGGCAGGATATAGCCAGGTTGAAGAGCTCGGGAATCTGGAAACGCCGGTAATCCTCACCAACACGCTTAGTGTGCCAAGGGCTTCAGATGCACTGATCAGCTATTCACTCGGATTAGCTGGCAATGAAAGTGTCAGGTCGGTAAACCCATTAGTAGGGGAAACCAACGATGGTTTTCTAAACGATATCAGGGCCAGGCATGTTAAAGAGGAAGACGTTTTAATAGCTATAGAAAATGCCCAAAGCGGGCCGGTAGCAGAAGGGAATGTTGGTGCTGGAACAGGTACGGTATGTTTTGGATTTAAAGGCGGTATTGGCACGGCTTCAAGAGTACTACCCCTAGAGAGTGGCGCCTACACATTAGGAGTATTGGTCCAGACCAATTTTGGCGGTGTCCTCGAAATCAACGGGGTTCCTGTTGCTGAGGAATTAGGGATTTATTCCGACGCCTATAAATACCAATCCGACGGTTCCTGTATGATCATTGTCGCAACAGACGCACCACTCGACCCGCGTAATCTGAAGCGCCTGGCCAAACGCGCCTTTATGGGTCTGGCTAAAACAGGAGGGATCGCGTCGAATGGAAGCGGAGATTATGTAATTGCTTTTTCCACCACCGAGCTTAACCGGATCCCATATCTCGATAATGAGATCATCGCCAAAGGCCATTTTCTTAGAAATGAAGCCATGACCCCTTTATTTTTAGCAGTAATCGAAGCCACTGAAGAGGCCATCTTAAACTCGCTGTTCGCTGCCAAAACAATGAGCGGTCATAATGGTAATACCGTCAATGCTCTGCCGATTAAAGAGGTCTTATCACTTATGAAAAAATATAACAAAATTAGAGAGGAGAGATAAGCCAACTTAAGCTTTGGTTAGACCTTCATAGGAGGAATGAGGGATTGCCTGATTTCCTTCCTGAGATAGTAACCTGTTACCACGGTTGCCAGAATATCTGCAATAGGAAAAGAGATCCAAACCCCAAGTTCTCCCAAATAGAGGGGTAGGGTTAAAATCAAAGGAATAAAAAAGAAGCCCTGACGGGTGAGGGTAAGCAATAATGCAGGGATAGCCTTTCCCACCGCCTGAAAATATGCCGCACCTATGAGTTGTAATGCAATTATTGGAGTTGCCGCAAAAACCCACCTCATCGCAGGAGGTGCGTGCTGCATAACAAAGAGATTTGTGGTCTTTTCAATTTCCGGAATTCCGGCACGATCGCTTAAAAACAATGAGGTAATCGCCTCCGGAAATACCATTAGCCCTATAAATACGAGTGTCGCCACAAATGCCGCGTACTTGATCGCCGTGTTGATACTTACTCTTACTCTTTCGTATTTCCTGGCACCATAATTATAGCCTGCAATAGGCAGGAATCCCTGGGTAACCCCAAAGACAGGGAAAAATGCGAACATCAGCATTCTTCCGATTATAGCATAGACGGCAATCAGGGGTTCGCCTCCCAGATTAAAGAGTATATTATTCA
>JBDNAQ010000043.1:0-2864 GCA_039768345.1 Flavobacteriaceae bacterium | reverse complement strand
TATTCCGATTTGCATATCCATATCGATGGGCATACCGATAATGTGGGTGCCCCAGCATATAACACTGCCCTTTCTGGCTATCGATGCAAAGCTGTGGCCAAATATCTGGTACAACTGGGTCTGAAACAGGATCGGATTTCCTGGCGGGCACATGGTGGCGAAACCCCCATCGCCGACAATACTACCGATGAAGGACGAAAGCTTAACCGAAGAGTAGAATTTATACTTAACCGTCAGAATCCACCCAGTGGAAAAAATAAGTAGAACTATTCCCTATGTGGTTAGAAATAAAAAATGAATGAAGATTGCGTTCCCCCCGGGGCTGGTAGATCCTAGTCAAAAAGGTGAAATTTGATCTAATTGAATAAAAAACAACTACCTTAAACAGCCGTAGATACAAAGTTGCAACTCCCTAAATCAATCATGCCGTTGCCGCCAAGCCTATGATGAGGCCTGAAAGTAGAATGCTTTCATTAGTCATAAGTGGTTATTAACCATTTGACGGCCTATAGTAAGAATACATCAAAAACCAACCTAAATACATGAAGAACATTGCAATTGTTCTCATACTAATCTTTATTAGTTGTGAAGAACCAAAGGAAAAAGCAGATCTCATTGTTATCAACGCCAATATCTATACGGTAGACCAGGAATTTTCCATAGGTACTGCTCTTGCGGTCCGCGATGGCAGATTTCTTGCTTTAGACACAGATTCGATATTACTCAACACCTATGATGCCAACCTGGTCATCGATGTTGAAGGGAAGACAATAGTTCCGGGCCTGATCGATGCCCATTGTCATTTTTATGAATTAGGCTTAACGGAACAATTGGTTAAACTTAATGGAACCAAAAGTTTTGAGGAGATTCTGAGCAGACTTAAAAACTTTACAGACAATAATGAAACACAGGTGATCCGCGGTCGGGGCTGGGATCAAAACGATTGGGAGATCAAGGAGTTTCCAACACGTGAGCAACTAGATTCGCTCTATCCTAACATACCCGTGGTCTTGGAGCGTATAGACGGTCATGCTTTTTTGATCAATGGGAAAATGCTCGAAATGGCAGGAATAGATGCCGACACGGAAGTTTCGGGTGGTGAGATCATTAAAGATTCAGGGGTACCAACAGGATTGCTGGTGGATAGCCCGATGGGCATGGTCACTGCGGCTTTACCCAAACCAGACTTACAAACCCGGATTCAGGCCCTTAAAGATGCAGAGAGGATTTGCTTTACCAACGGACTTACTACGGTTAACGATGCGGGTTTACCCTGGGAGATCATTAGGTTGATCGACAGTCTTCAACGGGTAGGGGAACTGAGCATTCGTGTATACGGCATGGTAAGTGGTAATCCGGAAAATTTAAACTATCTCACAAATGGACCCTTTACAACCGAACGGCTTAATGTCCGATCGGTAAAAGTATATGCCGATGGTGCCCTGGGTTCACGTGGCGCAGCACTAAAGGAGGAGTATACAGACCTGGCCGGGCATTTTGGAGCTATGGTTACTCCGGTTGCCGATATCGAAGCGATGGCCCTGCGCATCGCGGATTCTGAATTTCAGATGAATACCCATGCTATCGGGGATTCTGCAAATGCCGTGGTACTAAGGGCTTATAAAAAAGCACTTAAGGGGACTCAGGACAGAAGGTGGAAAATAGAGCATGCTCAGGTAATAGACCCTGCTGATTTCGATGCATTCGAAGGCGGAATAATTCCTTCGGTACAACCAACCCATGCCACCAGCGATATGTATTGGGCTGAAGATCGCCTGGGCCCGGAGCGTATCAAAGGGGCCTATGCTTTCAAGACCCTCTTAGAAAGTTCAGGAATTGTCGCTTTGGGAACGGACTTTCCCGTCGAGAAAGTGAATCCTTTCCATACTTTTTATGCTGCTGTAGCACGCAAGGACACCGACCAGTATCCTGATGGAGGATATCAGATAAATGAAGCACTGAGCAGGGAAGAGGCACTAAAGGGAATGACGATCTGGGCGGCCTATTCTAATTTTGAGGAAAAGGAGAAAGGAAGTATCGAAGTGGGTAAATGGGCCGATTTTGTGGTCCTGAACAAAGACCTGATGACCATCCCGGAAGAAGAAATTCTGGAACTTAAGGCCGAACAAGTTTATCTCGGAGGACAAATCGCCCAATAATATCCCGATAAGCCATAAAAAAACCGGTAGTGAAGACTACCGGTTTATTATTTTAATGCGAGATGCTATTTACTCATGGGAACGGCTACTCTTACATCGCCCCAGCCCATTATCATGTGAACGCCGTTATCCACATCTTCAAAAGCAACTGAAAAGGCTTCGAGCGAATTACTGCCTTTACTGGTTGCCGCCATAACGCGAGCTACATCAGCAGACTCGTCGTAGGAATAGGCTCCCCATTGGTTCAGATTTGAGTTCAGAATAACAGTCCATTCGCTATCTCCGGGAATAGTGAATAAGGAATACGTCCCTGCTTTTACAGCAGTCCCTCCTACATTCATATCCTGGTAAAATGTAATCTCGGCTGCTTCATTAGCGCCAGTACGCCAAACCTTTCCTGAGGGTGCCAATTCCGACATGGAGCGACCCTTTAACTGAGGACGGCTATAGACCACCCGGACCAGTTTTTCGGATACGCGGTAACTCGAAGGATATGCTGCCATATCCATGGGGCTCTTGTCTAGCCCGCTAAAGTCCTGAGCGATGGAATTGGTTGAAAAAATTAAGGTGAAGGCCAAAGCACATAGTGCAAAATAGTGTTTCATAATGATCAATTTTTAAGCGTTAAAACTAAGCAGTAATACCCAGTTGCTATGATAAAGAGTCGTTAAAATTTGCCCGACTTACAATTCGGGTTAAATTTGC
>JBDNAQ010000323.1:0-5731 GCA_039768345.1 Flavobacteriaceae bacterium | reverse complement strand
GATCGGCTGGCTTTCCTCTACCGACAGAATAAAAATAAAGTCAAAATTATCCTCCAGGTATTCATATACTTTTCCGGTGATCATTTGCAGATCCCCGTCACCGTCCAGGAATTTGTCGTATTCGGTGTCCGACAAAACATAAGTCACCAGCCGGCGCTCCTCTTCCAGGATAAAATTCTCCTCAAAGACCACGGTACCAGTTGTATCAGGATCGTCGGGGTCGTCATTGTTGTCGGGGTCATCCGGATCGTCAGGATTGTCAGGGTCATCGGTACTGTCCGGGTCATCTGTCAATTCCTGATCTTCCGCCGGATCAGAACTACAGCTTGTATTAACACTTAATCCAGCTAGCAGTATAAAGAAAAGGAGGATTTTCGCAAGGCGACTAACCTTAGCTAAGGCAGTAGATTTCATAGGTGTTCATTTATGATTTTGGGTATGATAATAACGTGAAAGGGGCGGGCTTATTTTATGATGTCTTCCTGCCCTATTCTGCTATGCTATTTCGAATAATGGCCTGCTTTCTTGTCAAAGCAGCAAAACTCCACTATTTTCAGGGCTACTGAACCTATAAATACTCAACGCCAAACTTTTGCAGATTCCCGATGAGATCTAGTTGTAGTTCAAGCAATTTTCTTTGTATATACGGCCTTTTTGCGGCTCTCCTCCTTCTTTGTGTGGGTTGCAATCCTGATCCCGCGGAACCCGAGAAGGAAGAATGGATCCGGATATTTGACGGCAGCAATATGGCCCACTGGACGCCAAAGTTTGCCGGATATAAAATGGGGGTGAATTCTAAAGACAGGTTTGTACTCAGGGATAGCCTGTTGAGCGTCAGATATGCAGAGCGCGACAGTTTTAATGGAAGCTTCGGGCACCTGTTTTACAAACAAAAATTCTCTCATTATCGCATAAAAGCCGTGTACAGGTTTGTGGGCCAACAGATGGTCGGCGGCCCAGGCTGGGCTTATAGAAACAACGGCCTGATGCTCCACTGTCAGCCTCCTGAAACTATGGGGTTGCAGCAAGACTTCCCCATATCGCTCGAATTACAGCTTCTGGGCGGAAACGGCACGGACGAACGTACAAATGCCAATCTCTGTACGCCGGGAACCAATGTGGTAAAGGGCGATTCATTGTTTACACCTCACTGCGTGAACTCCATCTCACAAACCTATCACGGAGACCGCTGGGTGGAGGTGGAAGCACTCGTCCAGGGAGATTCGCTCATTCAGCATATACTGGAGGGAGAAGTGGTCATGGAATACCGGTGGCCAACGATTGGAGGCGGGGAAATCAGTGGCTATAAGGAAGAAGTTTACCGGGAAGGGGAACCATTGAAGGAGGGGTATATCGCGATCCAGTCTGAGACCCACCCTATCGATTTTAAGTCGATCGAAGTCCTCGATCTCTGCGGTTGTATGGATAAAAAGGCAAAGAATTACAAATCGTATTATATCAAAGCGGATAATAGCCGATGCGAGTATTAAAGTTCCATACGAGCCACGGTAAAATTCAGAAACAAAAAGCGATAAAATCTTAGGTAGAATAAGCGCCCATAACTATATTTAATTTTTTGTTTCGCAGACCGCTTCCAGTACAAACCAACCTAATTATATGAAACCAACCGACAAACTGAAAATAGGCGAAAAAATAGGCTATGCCCTCGGTGATACCGCAGCGAATATAGCCTGGCGAACGCTCACTACCTTCCTGCTGATCTTTTATACGGATGTCTATGGCATTTCGGCCGCTGCGGCCGGGGTATTGTTGCTGGTAACCCGACTTTCAGATGGGGTTACCGATGTGATCATGGGGATGATCGCCGACCGCACCAATACCAAGGCCGGTAAATTCCGCCCATGGATCTTATGGACAGCCCTCCCTTTGGGCGTGCTTATGGCGCTCACCTTTACCACACCAGGTTTCGGAGATACAGGAAAGCTGGTATATGCCTATGCCACCTATATCCTGCTCACCCTGGCCTATACCGCGAACAACGTGCCCTACTCGGCCTTAATGGGTGTCATGACCCCTGATGATAAAGAACGTACCAGCCTTTCCTCCTACCGCTTTGCTGGAGCATATCTTGGGGGTATCCTTACCCAGGGGCTGCTGATCTACCTCGTCCTCTTCCTGGGCAATGGAGATGAAAACCAGGGGTATCAGTACTCAATTTATCTCCTCTCGGCCGTACTGGTGATCTTTTTGCTGATCACCTACTTCTCAACCAGGGAGAGGGTAAAACCTGTAAAGGAAACCAAAAATAAAATCGGAGATGACCTCAAAGATCTGCTTAAGAACAAGGCCTGGATCACCCTGCTGTTTATCGGCTTTGGTTTTGTGACCTATAATTCTATCAAACAGGGGATCACCGTTATTTATTTTAAGCGCTTTCTCGATAATGAGACTCTGGCGGCTTCCTATATGGTGGCCCTGCTGGTAGTTTCGATGCTGGCGGCCTTTGCCACCACACCTTTGGCCAAAAAATACGGCAAGAAAAATATCTTTATCGCTGCCATGTTGTTCTCGGGCTTGTTTAACGGACTCATCTACTTTTTCTCTGATCCCACCAGCGTCTTCGTACTCGGTTCCGTTTCTGAGTTCTTTGCCGGGATGACACCGGTGCTCTTCTTTGCCATGCTGGGCGATTCGTCCGACTATTCGGAATGGAAGACCGGCCGCAGGGCTACGGGCCTGGTCTATTCGGCAGGGACCTTTGCCATGAAATTCGGGGGTGGTGTAGCCGGAGGTATTATCGGCTTTGTGCTTACCGCCTATAATTACGACGGTATGTCTGATCTCACTTCGGAAGAAGCCCGTCAAGGGATAAAGATACTGATGTCGTGGGGTGCTGCCCTGGTAGCCTTCCTCACCTTCCTGTTCATCCTTCCCTACCCGCTGAGCCGAAAGAAAGTGGAAACGATAAGTGCGGAACTCGAGGAGATGAGGGCCGGAAAAGCAGGCTCGTGAAACAGGCTTTGCTGCCCAAAATAAGAGAAAACGGATCGGAAGATCCGCAAAAATATAAGATATGAAATACGGATATTTCGATGACGAAAACCGCGAATACGTCATCAACAACCCACAGACTCCTTATCCCTGGATTAATTATCTGGGCAATGAAGATTTCTTCGGACTGATTTCCAATACGGCCGGAGGCTATGCCTTTTACAAAGATGCCAAATTCCGTCGCCTGCTGAGGTATCGCTATAATAATGTCCCGATGGACAACGGCGGGCGCTATTTCTACATCAAAGACGGGGATACGATATGGAACCCGGGTTGGAAACCCAGCAAGACTACGCTCGATAAATACGAATGCCGGCACGGCTTGAGCTATTCCAGGATCACCGGGGTCAAAAACGGGATCGAGGCGGAGGCCCTGTTCTTTATCCCGCTAAAAAGCTGGACGGAAGTCCAGAAGATAAAGCTGACCAACACCTCAACTGAAGTAAAAAAAATAAAGCTATTCTCTTTTGCGGAATGGTGCCTCTGGAATGCGGAGGACGACCAGAATAACCTGCAGCGGAATTTATCGACTGGCGAAGTGGAGGTAGACGACTCTACCATTTACCATAAGACCGAGTATAAGGAAAGGCGTAACCATTACGCTTTTTACCACGTTAACGCGCCTATTCAGGGATTTGATACAGACAGGGAGTCTTTTATGGGGCTCTATAATGAATTTTCGGAACCCCGGGCAGTGCTCGAGGGAAAACCCGCGAATTCTATCGCCCATGGTTGGTCGCCCATAGCTTCGCATTATATCGAGGTGGAACTGGAACCCAATTCCTCGGAGGAATTCATATTCCTACTGGGCTATGTTGAAAATAAGGAGGATGAGAAATGGGAGTCGAAAGGCGTAATTAACAAGGCTAAAGCCAAGGCCGCCATCGCAGAACTCGACAGCGTTGAAAAAGTAGAGCGTAAGCTTGATGAACTGCGGCTCTACTGGGATGAGTTATTAAGTATTTACCAGGTCGATAGTAAGGATGAGAACCTCAACCGAATGGTCAATATCTGGAACCAGTATCAGTGTATGGTCACCTTTAATATGTCGCGTTCGGCCTCCTTTTTCGAAGTGGGTATCGGCCGCGGGATGGGTTTTAGGGATTCTAACCAGGATCTGATCGGTTTTGTACACCAGGTGCCCGAGCGCGCCCGGCAGCGGATCATCGATATCGCTTCAACCCAGTTTCCCGACGGTGGGTGTTATCACCAGTACCAGCCGCTAACCAAAAGAGGCAACAATGAAATTGGCGGGGGTTTTAACGACGACCCTATGTGGCTTATCCTGGGTACGATCAGTTATATCAAAGAAAGTGGCGATTTGGGTATTCTCGATGAAATGGTACCCTTCGATAATGATCCTGAACTCGCCCAAACCCTTTTCCACCACCTTACCGTTTCCTTTGATCATGTGGTAAACAATCTTGGCCCGAACGGCCTGCCGTTGATAGGGCGCGCCGACTGGAACGATTGCCTTAATTTAAACTGCTTCT
Organism: Flavobacteriaceae bacterium; assembly: GCA_039768345.1. Lineage (GTDB taxonomy): Bacteria > Bacteroidota > Bacteroidia > Flavobacteriales > Flavobacteriaceae > JAHEJJ01. The sequence goes on along the minus strand of JBDNAQ010000323.1, from coordinate 1,226 downwards.
CCACAGACCCCAATGAGTCTTTTCAGACGACGGAAAACAATACGGAGGGATCCAGGGCAGAATCGGTTATGATCGCAGGGCTCTTTGTGGTCTACGGTTCAGATTATGCAGACCTGTGCCGTTTGTTGGGCAAAGATATTGAGGCCGTCAGGGCGCAGAAGGAAGTAGACAAGATGAAAGAGGTGATTAAAACCAAAGGATGGGACGGTGAATGGTATCTGCGCGCCTATGATTTCTACGGAAATAAAGTGGGGTCGAACGAAAATGAAGAGGGAAAAATATTTATCGAGTCGCAGGGATGGTGCTCCATGGCCGGTATCGGGAAAGAAGAAGGAATGGTTGAAAAAGCACTGGATTCGGTTAAGGAAAGGCTCGACTGTGAGTATGGGATCGTATTGAACAATCCCGCTTTTACGAAGTATGTTATCGAATACGGCGAAATATCTACCTACCCTGCCGGTTATAAGGAAAATGGCGGGATTTTTTGCCATAATAATCCATGGATCATGATAGGGGAAACCGTGATCGGCAGAGGTGATGAAGCCTGGCATTATTACAAAAAAATATGTCCGGCTTATCTCGAGGATATCAGCGAGCTGCACCGGACCGAACCCTATGTCTATGCCCAGATGATCGCCGGAAAAGATGCTGCCAAACCCGGGGAGGCCAAGAACTCCTGGCTCACGGGTACGGCCTCCTGGAATTTTTATACCGTTACCCAATACCTGCTGGGGATAAGACCGCATTACGACGGATTGATGATCGATCCCTGCCTGGCTTCGGATACAGGAAAATATGCGGTAAGCAGGAAATTCAGGGGAGCGCATTATCATATCACCGTAAATCCCGGAAAAAAGAATAATGGGGTGGCCAGGATGACGGTAAACGGGACTGAGATCGATGGGAATATAGTACCGATTCAACCAGAAGGAAGCACAACAGAAGTCATTGTAGACATGGAATAAAACAGGTGATTTTAAAAACTCAACATATTATGAACAGAATATTTTTAACCGTACTATGCCTGGGCCTTTTAGGTGGATGTAAATCGAAGAATACAGCCACTCCGGTTGAGGGCGATTACAATGCCGGAATCCGTATAAACCAGGTAGGCTACTATCCCAACGCCACGAAAAAAGCTATTGTCGCCCAAAATACAGCGGCCGAAAGTTTTCAGGTTTTTAATACGGACGATATGGAGATGGTATATGAGGGCAAACTCAGCG
>JBDNAQ010000322.1:0-11588 GCA_039768345.1 Flavobacteriaceae bacterium | reverse complement strand
GTTACAGCCCCTGCCAGGATACCGGTGGCAATGATAATGGTATATCGCGCTCTCCTTATCCGGACACCCATACTTCTGGCGTATTGTTCTCCAAGCAATAAAGCATTTAAAGGTTTCAGGCTCAAGATACTAAGTAATAGCCCTGCCAGGGTAGTGATTGCCAGTATTAGCAATTGAGTCCAGGAAAGGTTTCCTACCGTACCAAATGACCAGAAAATATATTGCTGAAGCTGCTCTGCCTGTGTAAAATAGGACAGTACGGTGACTATTGCCGCGGTAATGCTTCCGAACATTAGCCCGATGATGAGCAATGCCATCGAATCTTTTACCCGGGTGGCCACCAGGACCACAATCAACAAAACCAGAAAACTGCCAATGCTCGAGGCGATGGCCAACGAAACATCGTTGATGAGACCGTAGCTAAACCATCCGCTCCAGATTGCGGTTCCCATGATCAGAAGTGCCGCTCCTAAACTTGCCCCCGAACTGATACCGAGCACAAAAGGACCAGCCAGCGGGTTTCTAAAAAGTGTTTGCATGAGCAAACCGCTCAACGATAATGCGCTACCTACCAGTATGGCTGTCAAAGCCTTAGGAACCCTATAATTCCAGATTATATAGGTCCAGGATTCTCTACTGGTTTCGCCACCCCCAATTGCGGCCAGCACTTCATTAAAGGGTATGGAGACCGATCCTAATCCAAGATTTAGGATTGTACAAAGCAGTAATATTGTGCCAAGTACTACAAATGGGAAATAGTATTTACTCTTGAAGGTCAACTATTCTAGTGGTTTAAAAAAAAATGGTTCGTGGTCTGGCAGGAGTTCCGGATGAAAAATTCGGATAAGATCCCGCAGAACGATATCTGGCCTTCCTGGCCCTAATTCGTAATACAATAACCCCCCTGTACTCCCTCTGCTTAAAGCAAATGTATGAACTCTTCTCTGCTGAAATGCCTTAAATCTGCTATAGTGGGCATTTGCAATGTTCATTTCACCATACGAGCTGAACTGAGACGGTGAGATCCAGTGATCTGCTTCTGTAGCTTTATCCATTACTGCCTCAAGGCTTAGACTGAGACTTCCGGTCCCTTTGGTATTTTTCCATAAATAATCTGCATTAGCATCCTTAATAAAACCCGCAGCCCAGCTTTCACCGGCAGGAAGGTACCAGACGTCTTTATAGAGGGCACCACTCAGTACAGTGGGAGTTTGGCGGGCAGATTGCGCCAGGCTTTTAGACTCGAGGTAATTTGTTTCAATGATGGAAAATATGCTGTCGGCCTTCGACTCCAATTCAAAAAAGGGTGCAAAAAATTTAATCCATTCTGCCTTACCTAATGGTGTTGGTTCGGTCCAGTCTCCATTATAAGCTACTGGTATACCCGTATTCTCGAGTGCCTGGTATGCCTTGTTTTGACCATCAATACCAAAGCCTATCACCAGCTCTGGTTCAAGTTCAATGGCTACCTCTGTATTGAGCAATTCATTACTGCCCAATTCGGCTATTAATCCTTCATCTATTCTTTTTCTGGTCCTTTCCGAGGAAATGTAACGAGTTTCAGGAAAACCCACTAATCTATCTTCAATGCCCAGTGCTTCTAAGGCCGGAACATGTGTGGTAGACGTAAGGATGATGCGTTTAACGGGAACGGAGATAATGGCATCAACAGAACCGGGAATTTCAGATTGATCAACTTGTTCCGGTACCAGTGCATAAACAAAACCGGTATCGGAATCGGGCCATGGGGAATGCACGCGTAACATTTTTATCCCGTTTGGGAGCACTGAGATATCAAAACCTTGGGCATGCGAAATGGGAATGTCGACAGCTTGTTTAGATAAATCATTGTCTGCTTTTGGGTCCGATTTACATCCAAAAATCGGGATAAAACAAATGAAAAGTATCAGGCGCATAGAGTTGACCGTCGGATTCTAAATTCAAATGTAAAACTAAAGAACAGTTTCTAGACCTTGAAATATATTTGTATATCTTCGTTTTCGATTTTGGTTCTTAGAAACGTCGAGTTGATAAGATTAAAAGGGAATCCAGTGCTTTGTTAGGATTCTGGCGAGTGGTGTATCAAACCCTGCTTAGATAATAACAAAAATTCTGGAACTGTACCCGCAACTGTGAGCTTATTCGAACGCATCGGTTCGAAACTCACGGCCTCTTCAACACCACTGCCTGCACATTTTACAGGACGGGAAGGTTGGTCGTGAGATGCAAGTCAGGAGACCTGCCATATCAACAATGGAATGTTAAACTTTCGGGATAAGAGTTTACATGTAACATACATGCGTCTCCCGTTTAATAACTAAACGATAATGAGCTTAAGAATCAGGCTGCTTTGTGCATGCCTATCACTATTGTCGTACCTGCATGGTCAGCAAGACGATTCAACTATGGGTTTACAGGAATTGGAAGAGGTAGTAGTGACCGATTCCAGATTCGAACTACGTAGGGAAAATTCCGGGAAAACGGTAATCAGAATCGATAGTTTAGAGCTTCGGCAGAACCAGGGTCGTTCGGTAGCGGAAATCATCAATCAAAAAAGTGGATTTGAAATTGCAGGTAGCCGGACCCGCCAGGGAGAGGTTCTTGGAGTATTTGCCCGTGGGGGCAGGGGAAGGCAGGTTTTAATCATCATCGATGGGGTGCGTGTTAACGATCCGGCTTCTTTCTCTCAGGAATACGACCTGCGGTTGTTATCTACAGCACAGATAGCATCGATCGAGATTATTAAAGGAGCTGCCAGTACTTTATATGGTGCCAACGCCGCCACGGCTGTGATCAATATCGTCACCAGGAAACCCACCGCTAAAAAAATCGGAGGTGAAGTGCAATCGAGCATAGGCACTAATCAGTCAGCCTCAGATCAGAACTATAATTTAGCTGAGTTTAACAACAGTGCGAATTTTAGCGGAACGCTGAACAAATTCACATATGGTCTGGGTTTTGCCCATACTTATGTAAACGGCTTGTCGTCTATCATAACAGAGGAGAACGAGGAGGATCCTACCAGCAGATATAATGCTGATTTTCAGCTGGGCTATCGGTTCACAAATGATATTAGTATACGCGTTTATGCCAATCGATCCAAACTACGGACAGATTACGATGAGTCTTTTGGGCTGATGGATGCACCTTACCGATTTGAAAGTGAGCAAAAGCGAATCGGGTTTTCTGGCAAATGGAGTTTTAAAAACGGTGAATTGGGTTTAAATACCGCCTATTCTGACTATAATTCAGAAAATTTCAGCGCTTTCCCCGGGACATTTACGGGCCAAAATTACGTTGCAGACCTCTTCACCAAATATATTTTCAAGGAGAAGTTTTATACTATTCTTGGGTTGAACTATATAAAAGATAAGGCCGATTTTACCGCAGTTGAACAATTTTCCATTGCCGATCCCTATCTCAACGCGGTTTATACCGCAGATTTTGGATTAAATATCAATGGCGGGCTGCGTATGAACAACCATTCGGAATATGGAACACACTGGGTCTATAACCTTAACCCTTCTTATGTATATTCTTTGAGTGATGGGTATATTAAGGCCCTCGCGTCTTATGCCACTTCATATATTACGCCATCTCTAACGCAGCTCTTTGGCGAATTTGGTGCCAATCCGGATCTGGAACCCGAAACCAACCGGACGCTGGAAGCCGGACTGGAATACCAAGCTAAGGGAGGGTTACGGTCTAATCTGGTATATTTCAACCGAAGAGAGGAGAATTTTGTCTTTTTCGATAATACCAACTTCGAATATTTAAATGCCGAAGATACGATAGACGTTCAGGGGGTAGAGTTTGAAATCGACTGGCAGGTACTCGAGGCTCTAGGATTTAGCGCCAACTATACGTTTACAGAGCGCAAAGGGGATAATGCCATACGAATACCAAAGCACAAGGTCAATGCAAGCATGTCTTATGGCTTTTCTGAGAATACTATGGCTACGGCTACTTATGCTTATACAGGCCAACGTACAGATACGGATTTCAACAGCTTTAACGATGTGGTTCTCGATCCATTTTCGCTGTTCGGACTGGGGATTTCCCACGAGGTATTGGACAACAGACTCAGACTATTTTTTAATATTGAAAATATTTTCAATACTGATTTCACAGAGGTGGTAGGATTTACAACCAGAGGCAGGAATATGCGATTCGGTCTTGCACTTACATTATAAAAAAAGTCCGTTAAAACGGACTTTTTAAAATGCTTTTGAGTCAGTATTATTGAATCTTAAGATCTATGGTTCTATCCATGATCATATTGTCTTTTAGCGGATCGAACATTTTAGAGTTCGATATATACTCCAAAGTGATACGCGGGCCGGTTCGAAGAGCCTTTCTGGATGAAATTCCCGTGATCTCTTCAATAGCAGTGGCCAAGAGAGGTTCGCTTTCATCGCCCAGGTCACCGTAGTTTCCAAGTTCTTCTTGCTGATCGATCATGGGGGCAAAACCATCCGTATAGTCTATAAAGCCTACCGAATTTTCGGTTCTTCCTACAAGTAGTTGCATGGCCCAACTATTATCGGGGTTGATAAAATTCTCTCGGGAACTCGTATAGAGATAAGGTGCGCCTTCGCGCTGGGGATCATCTACCATGGTCAGTGAGAATTCGTTTTTACCTCTTGTAGTCCTGCCGATCAGAAATACATCGATATATGGATTTAGACCGTTGATGACCAGCTCGCTGGCCGATGCTGTCCCTCTGGTGGTCAGAATATAGACCTTGTTTAAATTTAGTGTATTAATAGCGCTACCGTCTCCGGTTGTCGAGGCAAAATAATCTGTATCGCCCAAAATATCCTGTAATTTGTCGTTCCATCGGTCCCTGAGGAAAACTGTGTTGGTATTAGTGCTGTAGATCATACTAGAAAGAAGACGAGCCGTATTTACAGATCCTCCGCTATTATACCGTAAATCGAGGATAAAGTCGGTTATCCCAGCCGTTTTTAATTGTCCGAAGGCAGCATTGAGTTGTTCATCGAATTCATTGAGAAAGCGATTATACATTAAATACCCTATTTTATGACCATTGATATCGAAGGTTTTATTGATAAAAATCGGGTCCTCCTGGAAGTTTTCGAATTTGGTTAAAGTAACTTCCTTTCCATTAGGCATTAGCGATGTACCATCTACATCTGCCATATTAAGCGTGTAGGTGTCCTCATCTCCGAAAAGGAGCGATTCATAATTGCTCAGGGTAAGCGTATTCCCGTTCACTGCTGTAAATATCTCGCCCCGGGAAATATCCTTGCCAGAGGCATCGGAATTGGGCAGAATATAATTCACCACACCAAAGAGACTCTCGCTATCGCTGGAGGTAAACAGGGTAAAATCCAAACCATTGCTTTTGGTGACCCCACCGAGGAATTCGGTGAGTTCCGTATAATTTGTAACAGTCCAGCTAAAACGATCTTCCTCAAACCGGAGTTGTTCGAAAAAATCCTCGGGTTTTGGCGTACTGACCAGGAATTCTGTATATTCTTCATCGCTGCTAAAGCGATTATCGGCCAGGTCCGCTACATCTTGCTGCCAGAAATACCATAGGTTCATGGATTTCCACATAAAATCCTGGGTGGTGGCATCAACATTGTTCGGATTAGGGCCATTGGGCAGGCCTATACCGTCATCGTTTTTATTACATGATATGAAAAGAAAGGTAAGGGCCAGGGGCAACCATAGATACTTCTTCATCAAACTAATTTTTTGTAAATATACAGAATACGGCAAATATCGTTCCAATATTAAACGTTATAGGTTCCTTAATACTACAACAATCTAAACGCCAAAATCCCTACTTTATATGGGATAAAAACGATTGAAATGTAGTATGCAGGCTGCAAAATGACTTTTTTTGTAACAATATTGGTAGTACTTCGTCTTGCTTTTGTAAGAGACCTAGAATGGTACATGCAACAACCGAACAACCTGGTATGACACAATCGGAATTCTTAAATGTGGTAATGCCCTTTAAGGACAAGCTATACCGGCTCGCCAAAAGATTGCTGGTCTCTTCGGAAGAAGCTGAAGACGCGACTCAGGAGATATTGATGAAATTATGGGCCAAGAAAAGCAAAATAGGCGGTTATAAGAATGTAGAAGCCTTTGCGATGACCATGACAAAGAATTTCTGTCTCGACCGATTAAAATCGAAGCAGTCGGGAAACCTAAAACTGGTCCATAGCAATTTTACGGACGACAGTACCTCGCTACAACGTGAGGTGGAAGTAAAGGACAGTCTTAGTTGGGTAGAAAGAATTATGGAGGAATTGCCTCAGCAGCAGAAAATGGTATTACAGCTGCGGGATGTAGAACAATATGAATTCGAAGAAATCGCCGAATTACTGGAGATGAAGCCAACAGCGATACGAGTTACGCTGTCGAGAGCGAGAAAAACAGTTAGAGAAAAATTATTAGAAAGACATCGTTATGGAATTGGGTAACATAGAAAAACTTTTGGACAAGTATTTTGAAGCAAAGACTACGGTAGCAGAGGAAAACCTGCTCAGAGAGTACTTTACAGGGGAAGAGGTTGCTCCTCAATTGGAGCAGTATATTCCACTTTTCGGATACCTGTCACATGCCAAAGAAGAACGCTTTACGAAGCAGGTTCCATTAAAACCTAGAACGTATCATTACCGATGGATATCCGTTGCTGCGGCAGTGATTTTGGCTTTTGGCATATTTTTTGGCCCTGAACAGTATCGGGATTACCAGGAACAAAAACAGGCAGAGATTGCCTATAATGAAACGAGAAAGGCGCTGAGTTTGCTGGCATCTAACTTAGATCGAGGCACCACCAAAGTTGCCTATCTCAATGAATTTGAACAGACAAAACAAAAAATTTACAAAAACGATTAAAAATTATGACCATGAGAAAGTATATTATTATTGCAGCAATGGCACTTTTACCGGCAGGCCTTTTTGCACAGTCCATCTTCGACAAGTATGAGGACCTGGACGAAGTCAGTTCGGTAATTGTGAACAAGAATATGTTCAACCTGCTAGTAAAGATGGACGTTGACACAAACGATCCTGAAGCCAAGGATTTTATGGATATCGCCAAAAGCCTCAGTGGTTTAAAAGTGTTTATCACTGAAGACTCCAAGATTTCTGCAGATATGAAGGCTACAGTAGACAAATATCTTAAATCAGAGTCTTTGGAAGAACTAATGAGGGTTAAGGACAAGGATGCCAACGTTAAGTTTTATGTGCGCAACGGGAAAGACGAAGATCATGTAAGCGAACTACTGATGTTTGTGACCGGTATAAAAAATACCGATATGAAGGTCAATGACAGGCAAATAGAAACAGTTTTGCTAACGCTTACCGGAGATATAGATCTGACCAAAATTGGCTCTTTAACCAAGAAAATGGATTTGCCTGAAGAATTGAATAAGGCAGATAAGAACAAATCGTAATAATTATTCATCAATCAACGCCTGCCGCCTGTATATATGTGATAAACATTGTATACAGGCGTAAAAGGCAAAATTAAAACTAAAATGAAAAAAATCATAACCAACATCCTCGTAGTTGCTGGTATTTTGGCGCTTTCGGCCTGTTCATCTTCACAGAGTCTGCAGGAATACTACGTGGATAATTCAGAGAATCCGAATTTTATTTCACTCGATGTCCCCGCGAGTATATTAAATCTCCAGGAGGCAGATCTTACTAAAACTCAACGCGAGGCCCTGGAATCTTTAAAGAAATTGAACGTTTTGGCCTTTAAGATCAATTCGACTAATGAGAACGAATATCAGGTGGAAAAGGCTAAGGTTAATTCCATATTAAAGAGTGATAAGTTTGTGGAACTAATGAAACTGAATTCCAAGTACGGTAAAGGAGTGATCAAATACCTGGGTGAGGAAGATGCCATTGATGAGGTGATAATATACGGTAGCAGCGATGATAAAGGTTTTGCGCTTATCCGTGTTTTGGGCGATGATATGAACCCAGCTCATCTGATCCAGTTGGTAAAAGTACTGCAGACTTCAGACTACAATGCCGAAGACCTGGGCGATATAGGTGAGTTTCTCAAGGGCTGATGCCTAGTCATAATATTATCTGACAACCGCAAATATTCGTTATTTGCGGTTTTTTTTTATCGTGATCCATAGATTTCCGACACAATTTTTACCTTTAACACAAACACTAACAAAAACTATTTTTTATGGAAAATGCACAGTACTATCTTGAAAAATTAATGGAATTTGGCTGGGAATACGGACCGAAGGTACTCGGTGCTATCCTGATCTTTATTATCGGTTCGTGGATCATCAAACGGATCTTGAAGATCTCGCGCAAGATGATGCAGAAAAGCAATTATGATGAATCCCTGAAACGATTTATCCTCAATCTTAGTGGCTGGGCAATGAAGGTATTGCTGGTTATCATTGTTGTTGCAACACTAGGCATCAATGTGACCACATTTGCCGCGGTGATCGCTGCCGCGGGTCTGGCCGTCGGTCTTGCTTTACAGGGCTCCCTCTCTAATTTTGCCGGTGGCGTTTTGATCATGATTTTTAAACCATATAAAATAGGAGATCTGATCGAAGCTCAGGGTGAGCTGGGTGTGGTGAAAGAAATTGAAATCTTTACCACTAAGTTGAATACTCCTCAAAACAAGCTCGCAATCATCCCAAACGGCCCCATGGCCAATGGAAACATTGTCAACTATACCGCTGAAGGCAAGATCCGTGTAGATACGGTAATCGGGATCGGTTACGGAGAGGATATCAAAGAAGCCAAAAATGTGCTTATGGAAGTCCTCACCTCCAACGCAAAAGTTCTGCAGGAACCTTCACCGACAGTTGCGGTGCTGGAACTCGCTGATAGCTCGGTGAATTTTGCCGTGCGCCCGTTTTGTAAGCCCGCGGATTATTGGGATGTGTATTTTGCAACTACAGAAGGGTGTAAATTAGCACTAGACCGGGCTGGTATTGAAATTCCTTACCCGCACAGGGTACAGATTCAAAAAAGCGAATAAGCCTTAAAAAATATTTATTGTTCAAACACCTGTATAGGATTCGGGCGTTATCGCCATAAGTTCCTCTTTGATCTTTGGGGATACATCGAGATTCTTGATAAATGTTGCGATGCTTTCGGCAGTGATCTTTGTATTGGTTCTGGTAAGTTCCTTTAATCTCTCATAAGGATTTGGATAGCCCTCTCTTCTGAGGATGGTCTGGATGGCTTCCGCCAGGACTGCCCAGTTATCCTCGAGGTCCGATTGCAACTTTCCGGGATTGAGTAGTAGTTTGTTGAGGCCCTTTGTCGCAGAACGAAAAGCCAGGAGAGTATGTCCCATTGGAACCCCAATATTCCTTAATACGGTACTATCGGTAAGGTCGCGTTGTAATCTGGAAATGGGCAATTTCGCAGACATATGTTGAAAAAGCGCATTGGCGATACCAAGATTACCTTCCGAATTCTCAAAATCGATTGGGTTAACCTTATGAGGCATCGCAGATGATCCAATTTCACCTTCCCTGATCTTTTGTTTAAAATAGTCCATAGAAATATAGGTCCAAAAATCACGATCCAGATCGAGAAGGATAGTATTGATTCGTTTCAAACCATCGAAAAGCGCGGCCAAATGGTCGTAATGCTCAATTTGTGTAGTAGGGAAACTGTGATATAATCCAAGATTTTCATTAACAAATTTACCACCGAATTCCTTCCAATCAATGTTCGGGTAAGCCACTTTGTGGGCATTGAAATTTCCTGTAGCACCACCAAATTTAGCTGCATTAGGGATATCTTTCAATAATTTGAATTGCTCCTTAAGTCGTTTTACAAAAACTGCAATCTCTTTCCCCAAACGGGTAGGGGAGGCCGGCTGGCCGTGGGTGCGTGCAAGCATCGGTACGTCTTCCCATTTCTCGGCAAGCTCCTGAAGCAATTCAAGCAGAGCTGTAAATGCGGGTATATAGACTTCACTCATCCCATCCTTAACCGAGAGGGGGATAGCAGTATTGTTGATATCCTGGGAGGTTAGTCCGAAATGAATGAACTCTTTGTGTGCTGAAAGTCCGAGCTTGTCGAATTTCTTTTTTATAAAATATTCTACAGCCTTAACATCATGGTTGGTGGTTTTCTCTATTTCTTTAATCTCAAGTGCATCCTCTTCGCTAAAATCCTTATAAATGGATCTTAGATCTGTAAAAATCTCCCTTTTAACTTCGCTCAGTTCGGGCAGGGGCAATTCACATAATGCGATAAAGTATTCTACTTCTATCAGCAGGCGATATTTAATCAGTGCCTTTTCGGAGAAAAAATCGGCAAGGGGTTCGGCCTGAGATCGATACCGTCCATCGATCGGTGAAATTGCACTTAGGGGATTTAATGACATGTAGAGATGTGTTGTTTAAGGCTGCAAAAATGCAAATATAATTATAAGGCAGGGAGTTAAAAAGAGTAGTGGCATCTAGTTTTACCTTTCCTCAATGTTTCCTGAGTTTAGACAGTATCTGCCGGGCCCTGGCCTTAAATGCCGCGCTACCTGAGGAATATTCGTTTTCAAGTAACAATTGCAGTTCCGCATGGATCCAGTCAAAATCTTTACCCAGATGGTAAAGACTCGTCATTGAATAAGCCTTCGGAGCAACCTTATGAGGGCCGATAAGCCAGTCGAAGCAGGCCGTAGCAATTAGCTCAAGATGTTGTGGGGCCAGGCAAGAAGGACCTTTATTGCCAGAACGTCCATAGTATTCCAACACCAGAAGCTCACAAATTTTAGCCATCGGTCTAATCGATGACTCGTGACTCAGAACCGAGAGTCTTGTCGCCCATAGGTCGAGATGGGGATCAAGGTATCGCAGATTCTGGCGTGCGGTAAACTCGAGTACCCAGCAGGCTCGAGGTGAGACGGGATCACTGTTCTGGAAACCGATTTCCAGCAAGGGCCGAACCAGGCCGGGATTGTGTAAAACTAGCTCGGCCATTTCCATGCGCATACTGCGTGAATGATTCACATAATCCAGTTTCTTATATAGCTGATCTATGTTCACGAAGAAATTGTGCCTGGGTATTGGGTTAGTGGATAATTTAAATTCGGTTGACTGGTAAAATCAAATTTAAATATCTTCGTTCAATCCAAATTAATAGAAATTACAAGCCCATGAAAATACTTAAAAAAATAGCGCTTTTTTTACTGGTGGTACTGTTGGCAATCCAATTCATCAGACCCGAAAAAAACTTTTCGGAAACCCCAAATACCGAAGTTTTTGTGCAAGAAACTAATCCACCTGATGAAGTTATGATAATATTAAAAAGCAGCTGCTATGACTGCCATAGCGATAGCACCAGATATCCTTGGTATAACAACATCGCCCCTGTATCGTTCTGGATTGCCGATCACGTAGATCATGGTAAAGGCCATCTGGATTTTTCGAACTGGGCTTCCTATGATGCGAAGAAGAAGGATCATAAGCTTGAGGAGGTGATTGAAATGGTCGAGTCTGGAGAAATGCCACTTCGGGAATATACCTGGACCCATAGTGAAGCGAGGCTTACTGAAGCGCAGAGAGAGGCTGTTATCGAATGGGCAAAAACCACTAAGCTCCTTT
>JBDNAQ010000042.1:0-10869 GCA_039768345.1 Flavobacteriaceae bacterium | reverse complement strand
GTAATTTCAGATGAATTTCTGGAAAGAACAGTAAACGCTGTTCTCGATTCAGCATATACCGGTAATGTAGGTGACGGGAAAATTTTCGTTTCCGACGTATTGCAGGCCTTCCGTATCAGAACCAAAGAAAACGGCCACGCCGGAATTAACTAACCAATACTACTAAATACTTAAAGAAATGGACGCAGGTTTATTTACAGCTAACAATGTTTGGATGATGGTCTGTACGGCACTGGTGTTTTTTATGCACCTCGGTTTTGCTGCCCTGGAAATGGGGCTCACCAGACAGAAGAATACCATCAACATCCTTTTTAAAAATATTTTTATTATCACCGTTGGACTTCTGATGTACTATATAGGAGGATTCAATTTAATGTACCCGGGCTTTGAAGAAGGTTCAGCCGGATTCCTTGACTTTGCAGGTTTTGGCATCGCTGCCCCTGAAAACGGACTTACCCCTGATTATGCAGATGGGGGGTATACCTGGTGGACCGATTTCCTCTTCCAGGGTATGTTTGCAGCTACCGCCGCTACTATAGTATCAGGAGCCGTGGCAGAACGTATTAAAATTGGATCCTTTATGATATTTACCATAATTTATGTCGGGCTGGTGTATCCGATCGTTGGATCCTGGCAGTGGGGAGGTGGATTTCTTTCCACTCTCGGCGGGGATGAAGGTGGATTTTACGATTTTGCCGGTTCAACACTGGTACACTCTGTAGGTGGCTGGGGCGCGCTTATCGCTATTTATCTTCTCGGAGCCCGGATCGGCAAATTTGGAGAAGACGGAAAACCAAGAGCTATTCCAGGGCACAATATACCCATGGCAACCGCCGGTGTGTTGATCCTGTGGCTGGGATGGTTTGGTTTTAATGGTGGTTCTGTACTTTCTGCAGATCCCGCGGCAACCTCACTGGTACTGGTTACCACGAGTCTTGCGGCAGCGGCAGGTGGTGTCGGAGCGCTCATCGTTTCAACTATTGCCCATAAGAATCTCGATTTGACAATGTTCCTTAACGGAATCCTTGGAGGTCTGGTAGGGATTACAGCCGGAGCCGACCTCATGTCGCCTAACGAAGCCGTACTCATCGGCCTGATCGCCGGTGCCATTATTGTTGGTGGAGTCGCTTTTATAGACAGGATACGTCTCGATGACCCTGTTGGTGCTGTAACGGTTCACCTGATCTGTGGTATCTGGGGCACTCTTGCCGTCGGTATTTTTGGTGATCTGGCTGGGGGCACACAGTTTATGTACCAGCTGGCCGGAGTAGGGGCAGCAGCTGCCTTCTGTTGTATAACAGCATTCATTATTATCTATACGCTAAAGAAAACTATCGGTATCCGGGTTTCCAAAGAGGAAGAACTGGAGGGTCTCGACCTGCACGAACATGGGATGGATGCCTATGCCGATTTCAGGATGAATCAGCACTAATCTTTAATAATAGAAACGGAGCGTTTGGCAGAACGCTCCGTCAAGTAACCATTACAATTCAATCGAAAAACATTAACACATTCCTGCGAGGGAATCATTAAAACATTGAACTATGAAAACGATTACCAATACAAAATACATAAAAAAATCACTCCTGATGGCGTTACTCCTTTTAAGTACGGGAGTATTTGCACAGGATGAGGAGGAAGCGCCAAAGAAGAAATTCTCTTTCAGCGGCTCGGTAGACGCTTATTATCGCACTAATTTTAACGGACTGAACAGCAGAGTTCCCGTATTGGACGATACAGGAGCACTACTTTTTGAGATCCCTCCTATGGCACCAGGTAGTTCTTTTGCAAACGATGCAGGTTTTGCGATAGGTATGGTCAATTTAGTGGCCGGCTATGAAGGTGAAAAAGTTGGTTTTGTAGCCGACCTTGTTTTTGGACCCAGAGGTGAGGATGCCGTCTTTAACGACATTGGATCCACCAACATCATCAACCAGTTATATGTTTACTGGAACGTTAGTGAAAAAGTAACGCTGACCCTGGGTAATTTCAACACCTTCCTGGGTTATGAAGTTATTTCACCGGTGGCCAACTTTAACTATAGCACCTCATATATGTTCTCCTACGGACCCTTCTCACATGCCGGCCTTAAAGCCGACTTCGACCTGGGTAACGACTGGTCAGCTATGTTGATGATTGCCAATCAGACCGATTTCACATCTGCTGCCCGAGTGAGTGATTTTAGTTTTGGTGCTCAGGTAGGATATGCAGGTCAGTTTTTGAACTTCCTTTATGGAAATCAGGGAATTGATAAGATAGTGATAGACGGGGTTATTGTTGAACCGGATATTCAGGCATTATTTCAAATAGATTATACGGGAGGTTTTAATATCGGGGAAGATTTCTTCCTGGGTATCAACGCTACCTATCAGGACACCGGAGATGTAGGATTTGATGAGGATACTCCGGAAGACCTCGGATTCTACGGAGTGGCGCTCTATCCTCAATATACCTTCTCAGAAACATTTACACTGGGACTCAGAGGTGAATACTTTGAAGAAGTAGGAGATTTTGGTGCCATTGGAACCGGAATGATGGATTCGAATGTATTTGCCGTTACGGCTACGGGAAATATACAAATAGGCGACCTGGCCATCAAACCCGAAATCAGGTTAGACAAAGCATCAGACGATGCTTTCCTGGATCCGGATTTGAACGCTCAGGATAATCTGGCCTCTTTTGTTCTGGCCGCGGTTTATGCTTTTTAGAGTTAGTTTAGTTTGTGTTTAATTACAGTGAAGAATCCTGGCCGCCTGGTCAGGATTCTTTTTTATGGAACATCTTTACGCCGGCTTTAACCTCAACTTCAAGATGATTTACCACAGGTACCAGTGGGCAGGAGTATTTTTTGTTATATACACAGAAGGGGTTATAGGCCTTGTTGAAATCGATAAGAATAGATTCGCCTTCAGGGATTACCAGGTCGATATACCTCCCGCCACTATACGTTGTTTTTCCATTAGTCTTATCGGTGAATGGCAGAAAAAGATAATCTTCATATTCTTCGCTATCTTCGAGGTCCGGGCTCTGATAAACCTCCAGTTGAAATTCCCTTTGTCCGAGTCTGAAGCGGGCGATTCCAAAAACCCGTTCTGTTGATTTACGCTCAGTTGTTGTAGGCATTAAAAAAGGTAAAGCATCGGGGGTTCTTTCCAATTGAGCCATCACCCTAAAATTCGTATCCACTTCAAAAAAATCGAGTCCCTCGAAATCTTTCCTATATCGATCGGGTAAGGGAGAGGAATCGGCATCTCTGAACTGCGCATTGAGCTCTTCTTGAAATGCAGCAATATCGAGGAGCGCTTCCGATTGAACAGACTCCATCGGTTTGCCCATCTCATCGTGGTACCGTTTGGCATCCTTACATCCCACAATGACCGTCATCAGACCGATAAAGACTAAAGCAAAGGCGTTTTTCATCATACCAATATAAGGGAAACCCAGATACAACTAAGATAATTTTTCGTTAGATTTGTTCGGAAAAATAAAAAAAATGACTACCACTGTACAGCAATATTCCATCCTGGTAAAACACTTCCCAGAGGTCCGGCGCTGTCCTGTGTAGACAACAGAACAATAAAGCTAGCCTGGCGGAAATGTCAGGCTTTTTTTTTGCTTAAAATGAAGAAACTGTTTGCTAATTATCTGGAATCCTTTCACGGCTTGTCTCGTGAAATTTGGTGGTTAGCCCTGATAACCCTGATCAATAGATCGGGTACGATGGTTATTCCGTTCCTGTCCTTATACCTCACCAAAGACCTGGGGTTCTCCCTCGAAAATGTAGGGATGATCATGACTTTCTTTGGCCTGGGTTCTCTGGTAGGCACCTGGATCGGGGGCAAACTTACCGACCTATTCGGGTATTACAAGATCATGATGGCGAGTCTTATCGGGACCGGTCTACTTTTTATTTCAATCCAGTTTCTGAGCAGTTTCTGGCTGGTCTGTTCCGGAATTTTTGTGTTGATGATGGTGGCCGATGCCTTCAGACCTGCCGCATTTGTAGCCATGAGTGCTTACAGCAAATCGGAAAATAAAACCCGATCGATAACACTGATCAGGCTCGCGATTAATATCGGGTTTTCTGCCGGCCCGGCGGTGGGAGGACTCATTATTGCCACCATCGGATACAGCGGTCTTTTCTGGGTAGATGGCGTAACCTGCCTGTTGGCTGCAGCTCTGTTGCTGCTCTTGCTACATCCAAAGAAAACCAGGGAGTCAGACACTACCATAAACGAGGCGCCGGTTTCGGTCTACTCAGACCGACCGTACTGGATATTCTTCGCAGCCATGGTACTCTGCAGCTTTATTTTTGTGCAGTACTTCTCCACTGTCCCCCTTTACTATAATGAAATTCACTCTCTTAGTGAAAATCAAATCGGCTTGCTTTTAGGCATGAACGGTTTCCTGATCTTTGTATTGGAAATGCCTCTGATCAGGTACCTGGAGTTAAAAGGCCGATCGAAAATTCACAACATGATGTTGGGTTTCCTGTTGGTCACCCTTAGCTTCCTCATTCTGAATTTAACCGAGTGGCCCGGGATACTGATCATCGGCATGATCCTGATGACATTTGGTGAAATGATCATATTCCCCTTCTCCAACGCCTGGGCGCTCGAAAGAGCCAAGCATGGCAAACAGGGAGAATATATGGCTATTTATAGCATAGCCTTTTCCTTTGCACATATTTTTGCGCATAATTCGGGTATGCGGTCCATCTCAAATTTTGGTTATGAAATTACCTGGTTCGGCGCCTCCTTTATCGGTCTCCTTGGCATTTTGCTATTTTTGTTTTTGAAAAATCGCTTAGAACGAAAATCAAGATGAGAAAATCCGCTTTTATACTATTGAGTGTGCTCTGGGGCCTGTTCTTCATTACCTCTTGTGGCGAGCGGGCAGCGAAATCGGCCAACCAGCCAGAATCCCAAGCCAGCTTCACGGCCGACAGCAGTGTTTATAATGTGGCCTTTTTGATTATGGATGGTACTTATAACACCGAATTAACAGCACCCTATGATATTTTTCAACATACGAAGTTCAGGAAGGGAATAAAACCGATGAACACTTTTACGGTGGCCAACACCAAAGAACCCATCACTACTTTTGAAGGGGTGCGTATCCTTCCCGATTTTGACTATCTAACCGAAGATATCCCCAGGATAGATATTCTTGTTGTTCCCAGCGCAGAACACCATCTCGATAGTGATCTTAACGACGATGCCATGCTCGATTTCGTTCGAATGGCAGATAAGAATGCAGAGTTTGTAACCTCTCATTGTGATGGAGCGTTTGTCCTGGCCAAGGCAGGATTGCTCAATTCTGTTACCTCCACTACTTTCCCAAGTGACATAAAAGCCTACCGGGAAATGTTCCCGCATCTGAAGGTGGCCGACAGTGTGTTGTTTGTCCATGACGGTAAGTATATTACTTCGGCCGGAGGGGCAAAGAGTTTTGAGGCAGCTCTCTACTTATGTCAGTACCTCTATGGAGAAGAAATCGCACGTTCTCTGGCAGGCGGATTGGTGATCGATTGGGATCTGAACCTTGTACCCTGTATCATTCCTCAATGATCTCGTAACGGGCATCTTTAAGATATTTGCGAATCAATTCGTTGTATTCAGGTGTAATGCGCAAAAGGGCTGTGTTTTCAAGCGCATATAATGCGGCCTTATCCTCATAACCTTTTTTGAGGAGTTCCTCCAGATAGAAAAGCGAGGTGCCAAAGTCCTCGTATTTTGCGCTATCCGAAATAATTTTCAGGTAATAATCAAAATTATCCGGTTCGGTAATCGTTTTCAGCATCCATAGAAAACTGAGTGCTTCTTCATTAACCTGTTTCATAGCAGACTCTATATCGATATTGTCTTCTATCAGTGCGTTGAGGTAAGACAAAAGACGGATACCCATTTTACGTTCCGCCGGTGGTTTCTTTTCGTACTTCTTAAGCTCAGCAATCTGATAATTCCACCAGCCAAGATTGTTGTAATTCAAACTACCGATATCTTCCAGTAAATTGTATTGATACTCATCGCGAACAAGAGCTTCTTTAAAGAGTGCCCCATTCTCATCCTTTCTCTGGCTTCGATAATCCTTGTTTTTACGCAGTGCCTTTCGTTCTGCCTGAAGAGAATCCGTGGACAGGTGTAACTGATACATACTGATAACCTCATTCATATGATCATAGGCTGAAACCAGCAGGCGCTCCTGGCTTAGTTCACGTATTTCAGCCAGATCGTTCTGATAACTGGCCTGCACAAATGAAGCATCTTTTGGTATATGACCTTTAGACATCGCCAATAAGGTAATAGCGGAGAGGGCTTTATTTATATAACGTGGTTCGGGCCATTGGTGCCCTCCGTTAAAAACCCAAAGTTGGTTGGGGAATTTAAGCCTTTTGAGGGTCGTACGGGCATTGAGCATATCGGGATAACTATAGTCCTCATTCCCTACCACGCCTATAAAGTGAAAAATATTTTTACTGGTCAACAGTTCGTAGTTCGGAATAGTGGCTCCAAACGAGATCACCCCGCGAAACCCTTTTATAAACGAGGGTACAAGGGAGGCAAACCGGCCGCCTGAGGAAAATCCTGCCACATAGACCCGTGCCTTTTCAAGAGAGATAAGCGAATCGACAGACTTTAATAATCGATTGGTTATCAGTATGTTATTAGCAATTGAGATACTGTCATGTAAATCATTGGAACCTACCAGTACATAGCCCTGCTCTTCGGCAGCATTGATAAACATAGAGACTGCCCTTTTTCCCCTGCCCTGCATATCACAGACCATCACCAAGGGCCAACTTTTCTCCAAATCGAAATTTTTTGGTAAATAGATTGCAAAAGATTCTTCGTTCGCAGCTTGAATCGAATCGGTTATAACACCTTTCTTTAAAGTAAAATCCTGTGCCTGTAACGACAACGCCAAGAACGCGTTTATGAAGAAAAAGAAACAATATACTTTCTGCATACCAAAAAGTTCATCAAAAACCCGGCCAAAATTAGAAATTATCGAAATACCGATAATACCCACTCCCTATAATTATCCTTAATCGGCATTGAAGCCATGTTGCCCTTTTATAAAGAACGCAATTATAATAATGATCCACAAATATATACCTTACTAGCCCATATTTTCCGGTGACCTGTTCAATTGATTTTTCGTTATCGGCGCATCCGATATCACATCAGACAAGATAATATTTGTCCGTGTTTCACCATATTGTATCAGCATGTCGATGAATTTCTCAAGGTGAAATTGATCCCTGAGGATCACCTCCATAATAATATTTTCATTTCCCGTAATACGATAGCAATTTACCACCTCATCTAACATTTTAACCTTTTCCAAAAAGGGTTTGAGTTTACCCATAAATGCTTTTAGTGTAATCATGGCCTTTAATTGATACCCGAGTTTGTTATGAGAAACCCTTGCAGTATATCGCTCAACAATACCCATATCTTCCATTTTCTTGACACGTTCGGCTATGGCCGGAGGAGTAAGCCCGATTCTCCGGCCAATACTGGAATATGAAGCCCGGGCATTACGCTGTAAGGCAACAAGAATCCGCCAGTTTAAGTCATCTATTCTCATTACAAAGTAATATTAGATATTTTCTTTAATATTTAAAGCAAATATACAAAATACTTAATTTATTTAAAGTCAACATTTTGTTTTTGGCCGTAACTTTATTACTCCTATTGCTGAAAAGAAAAAAATGTCCCAAAATAACTTCCGGTCGATTCCGGTTTACCGTAAAGCATTAGACCTGTGCACTATAAGCCGGGAAATTGCTTCATTTGTTTCCTACAACAAAGATCTTCTTAAACTATATCAATCTAATAGTCTGCGCGACCATATTGCAGATTCCCTTTTAACCGACGCGATTTTGATACCCAAACATATCGCCGAGGCAGAGAATTCAGATTCTCAGGCCGATCGCATGAAAAGTGCGCGTTTTATCAACATTATGATCCGAAATATCATGTCTTATTGCAATGGCCTGGAAAAAGACGGCGTAAAGGAAAAAGAATACCTCAACTTATTACGAAAGGAAATCAAAAGTTTTAGAAAGACCTTCCGCATCTGGCGGAAATCACTGGGCCGCAACCGCGATGGCCATTGGGGACTCAACGATAGCTTTGGCTTTTGATCTACCCGATCATTCTTCCTACATATTCCTGCGATACTGTCCGCCCACTTCGAATAAGGCATGTGTGATCTGCCCCAAAGAGCAAGTCTTGGTTACCTCCATCAATTTTTCGAAAATATTTTCATTGCGTATGGAAGTCTGCTGCAATTCAGAAAGCTCTTCTGAAGCGATTTCAGCGGAAGCCCGATGCAAGTTTATCAGTGTTTCAATCTGAGCCTCCTTTTCATCTTCAGTAGCACGGATCACCTCGGCAGGTAATACAGTTGGAGAACCCTTAGAACTCAGGAAGGTGTTCACCCCGACAATCGGATATGCACCGGTATGTTTTAATGTCTCATAATGAAGGCTCTCTTCCTGTATCTTCGATCGTTGGTACATGGTCTCCATTGCCCCCAGCACTCCTCCCCTTTCGGTAATCCTGTCAAATTCGAGTAAGACGGCTTCTTCAACCAGTTCTGTGAGCTCTTCTATAATATATGCTCCCTGCAGGGGATTCTCATTTTTGGCAAGTCCTAGTTCCTTATTGATGATCAACTGTATGGCCATGGCCCTTCTTACAGATTCCTCTGTAGGGGTTGTAATGGCCTCATCATAGGCATTGGTATGAAGGGAATTGCAATTATCGTAGATGGCATACAGGGCCTGTAGTGTGGTGCGAATATCATTGAAATCGATCTCCTGGGCATGCAGGCTCCTGCCTGAAGTCTGAATATGATACTTAAGCATCTGAGCTCGTGGATCGGCACCATATTTTCCTTTCAAAGCCTTAGCCCAAATTCTCCTGGCCACCCGACCAATCACGGCGTATTCCGGGTCAACCCCATTGGAAAAGAAAAATGAGAGATTTGGTCCGAATTTGTTGATATCCATACCCCTGCTCAGATAGTATTCCACATAGGTGAATCCGTTAGCCAATGTAAAGGCAAGTTGAGTTATAGGGTTAGCGCCGGCTTCGGCGATATGATAGCCCGAAACGGAAACGGAATAAAAGTTCCGTACATCGTTCTCGATAAAATACTGCTGTACATCACCCATTAGCCTGAGGGCAAACTCAGTCGAAAAAATACAGGTATTCTGTGCCTGGTCTTCCTTAAGTATATCGGCCTGAACGGTACCCCGTACCTGGTTCAATGTCTTCTTTTTTATGTCGTTATATACTTCCTTCTGCAGCACCTGATCTCCGGTTACACCGAGAAGCATTAAACCGAGACCATTATGGCCTTCGGGTAGATCTCCCCTGTATACCGGCACTTCTTGTCCTTTGGCTTTGTAGAGGGCCTTGATCTTATCTCTTACTTTGTTCTCCAGGCCGTTTTCACGAATATACTTCTCGCAATTCTGATCGATTGCTGCATTCATAAAGAATCCAAGCAGCATGGGTGCCGGCCCGTTTATGGTCATGCTTACCGAAGTCATCGGATCGCCGAGATCGAAGCCCGAATAGAGTTTTTTGGCATCGTCGAGACAGCAGATCGATACACCGGCATTTCCGATCTTACCGTAAATATCAGGCCTGCGATCAGGATCGCTCCCATATAAGGTCACGGAGTCAAAAGCGGTGGAAAGTCGTTTAGCGGGCATGTCGAGGCTCAAATAATGAAACCTTCTGTTGGTACGTTCAGGACCACCTTCCCCTGCGAACATACGAGTAGGATCCTCGCCGGTTCTTTTAAATGGATATAAGCCGGCCGTATACGGAAACTCTCCAGGTACGTTTTCCTGCAACGACCATTGAAGCCATTCTCCCCAGGCCTCAAACCGTGGCAATACAACTTTAGGTATGGCAGTACCCGACAGGGAAGTGGTATGGGTGTCAATTACGATTTCCTTATTCCGGACGGTATACTTGTACTCATCCCCAGCATATCTGGCGATCGTTGATCCCCTGTCGTGGATTATTTCCCAATTATAGGGATCCAAATCGCGTTTGAGTTTTTCAAATTCCTCCAATAGCGACTGCAAGACCGTATCCCGACCATCCTTGCCGTCCAGCACAATTCCCTGCTTATTTACAACCACCTTCTTAGTTGCCAACTGAGCGATGGCCAGAAATAACCCATAAAGCCGTTGGGCCACGTCGGACTGTAGCCGGGCCGTTTGATCATATAGACGATTATTCTCAGAAATCTCCGATAAATAACGCGTTCGTGCGGGAGGGATCACGTAGACCTTTTCTTCCATTTCATCTGTGATCTCGAAGGTCGATCCCAGGTCGATCCCCGCTTTGGTTTTCAACGATTGCATAACAGATTTATACAATCGGTTCATGCCAGGATCATTGAATTGGGAGGCAATAGTTCCAAAGATTGGAAGCGATTCAACCTCCTGTTCCCATAGATTATTATTCCTGACATACTGTTTGCGAACATCGCGTAATGCATCTTGTGCGCCTCGTTTATCTGACTTATTGATTGCAACCAGATCGGCAAAATCGAGCATATCGATCTTTTCCAATTGAGTAGCCGCTCCAAATTCTGGTGTCATCACATACATGGAGACATCGCTATGCTCGATAATCTCAGTATCGGATTGCCCTATACCTGAGGTTTCCAATATAATAAGGTCATATTCTGCAGCTTTCAATACTTCCACTGCCTCATGAACATATTTGGAAAGGGCGAGATTCGACTGACGGGTGGCCAACGACCGCATATAAACCCTTTCGTTGTTCAGGGCATTCATTCTGATCCGATCACCGAGAAGGGCACCTCCCGTTT
>JBDNAQ010000321.1:0-20065 GCA_039768345.1 Flavobacteriaceae bacterium | reverse complement strand
GTTCTCCGATTTCCGTGTAACAAACCATCTTTATGATTTCTCAGGCTCAGGAGTAGCAGATTTTGTACACGGTCTGGACAATCAATTGAAAAAGGTGGTCATTTTTGGGCATAATTATGCCTTTACCAATATCGCAAATCAATGGGGTAACCGCGCCATTGATAATGTACCTACGGCCGGATTGGTAGAACTCACCTTCGATTGTGATCGATGGGCCGATGTGCAAAAGGGAACCACTAAGAAAGTTCTATTTCCCAAAAATCTGAGATAATGAATAAAACCACGGTGGCCAAATCTAAAAAGCAATATATCAATCGGGAGATCAGCTGGCTGATGTTTAATGACCGTGTGTTACAGGAAAGCGCAGATAATGAAGTGCCGCTGATAGAAAGGCTGCGTTTTCTCGGTATTTTTTCGAACAACCTCGATGAGTTTTTTAAGGTGCGTTATGCTACGATAAAAAGAATTGTACTTGCGGGAAAAAAGGGGAAGAGCGCTTTAGGCGGAGAGAAAGCCAAGGATCTGTTGGCGCAGATCACCAAGATAGTGATCGAGCAGCAGGCAAAAAGCCTGGAGATACTTCATAATATCGAAAAAGAACTGGAGACGCATAATATTTTTATGATCGACGAAACTGAGGTCACAGAACACCAGGCTGGTTTCCTTAAAGACTATTTCCAACAAAATGTGAGTCCGCAGCTCATGTCGATAATCCTCAACGATTTAACGCAATTCCCTACACTAAAAGACACGGCTGCTTATCTGGCCGTTACAATGGTGCTTGAAAAAAATGCAACCAATGCTAATGGTATTTGTTATGCACTAATCGAGATCCCCCAGGGTGTTGATCGCTTTGTGGTGCTGCCACCTGAAGGGGATAAACAATTTATCATCATACTCGACGATCTGATACGCTATTGCCTCGGCAGTATTTTCTCGATGTTCGAATATCATTCAATTTCGGCGCACATGATCAAAATTACCCGTGATGCCGAGCTGGATATCGACAACGATCTAAGCAAAACTTTTATTGAAAAGATCTACTCTAGTGTGGAGGGTAGGAAAATAAGTGATCCTGTCCGCTTTGTCTATGATAAGAATATAGAACCCGACACCCTGCGTTTCCTTAAAGAGAAAATGAATATCCAGGATACAGACAGCGTAATTCCAGGAGGTCGCTACCACAACCGCCGCGACTATATGGGATTCCCCAGCCTGGGCCGGAATGATCTGATGTACGAAAAGATTACCCCCTTGTCAATAAAAGGGCTGAGCCTTGAGGGGAGTCTCCTCGACAGCATAGCCCATAAAGACTTTTTACTCTATGCGCCCTATCATAAATTTTCGTACGTGATCAAATTTCTGCGTGAGGCCGCACTGGATCCTAAAGTACGCAGCATTAAGATTACGGTGTACAGGCTCGCAAGGAATTCGCAAGTAGCCGCTTCGCTGATCCAGGCCGTAAAAAATGGTAAACAGGTGACCATGCAAATCGAGTTAAGGGCCCGTTTCGACGAACAGGCCAATATTCGGTATGCAGAAGAACTTCAGGCTGAAGGGGTAAAACTGATATTTGGGGTCCCCGGATTAAAAGTGCATAGTAAGATTTGTGTGATAGCCCGCCAGGAGGGCGATGAAATAAAACGCTATGGATTTATCAGTACCGGTAATTTTAATGAATCGACGGCTAAGATCTATACAGACTATACTTTGTTCACTGCCAATCAGGCGATTCTGAAGGAAATAAAAATCGTATTCGATTTTTTCGAAACCACCTATAAGATCTACAAGTACAAACACCTGATTGTGTCCCCTCATTATACCTCCAATGCCTTTGTCAGGTTAATCGACCAGGAGATCGAGAATGCGCAGAACGGCAGAGAAGCTTATATCAGGATCAAAATGAATAGCTTTACTTCATACCGTATGATAGACAAACTCTATCAGGCCAGCAATGCAGGAGTGAAAATTCAGCTGATTATCAGGGGGGTCTGTTGCCTGATCCCGGGAATCGAGGGAATGAGTGAAAACATTGAAGCGATCAGTGTTGTTGATAAATTCCTGGAACACCCAAGACTCTTTATTTTTGCCAATGCTGGTGATCCGCAAGTCTATATCTCTTCGGCCGACTGGATGACCCGTAATCTCGATAACAGAGTGGAGGTAGGCTGCCCTATTTATGATAAAGATATCAAGGCCGAACTGATGGACACTTTTGAAATTTCCTGGCGTGATAATGTAAAAGCACGAATCTTCGATGAAGATCAGGATAGTAAATACCGGAAGAACGATCTGCCAAAATTACGATCACAGTTTGCGATGTACGACTATTACCAGGAAAAACTAAAGAACGACCGATGATTCCTTAGGAACTGCACAGGGGTTTAGCCGTGAATGCTTACATTCT
This sequence comes from Flavobacteriaceae bacterium, assembly GCA_039768345.1. Lineage (GTDB taxonomy): Bacteria > Bacteroidota > Bacteroidia > Flavobacteriales > Flavobacteriaceae > JAHEJJ01. The sequence continues at coordinate 17,658 of JBDNAQ010000321.1, read as the reverse complement.
TTCCCAGCTGTTTCATTATTCCTGCCTCATATTCCAGCAATTCCTGCCATTTATGGTCTACTTCTTCGCGCTTGCCGAAAGATCTTGCGAATTTTAGGAACATGGTATAATGATTAGCTTCACTAACCATAAGCTTTCGATAGAATTCTGCCAGTTCCCTGTCTTTGAGCTCTTCAGACAATAACCTGAATCGTTCACAACTACGGGCTTCGATCAGTGCAGCATATAATAGTCTGTGGACCAATTGTGTTTCTCTGTCGCCTCCCTTAGGGAAGAATTTCATCAGTTCGATCACATATTCATCTTTTCGGTACCGACCTAAAGTAGTCCCCCGTTTCAGTATGAGGTCATGGACCATTTTAAAATGCCCCATTTCCTCCCTGGAAAGCGCCACCATTTCCTGTACCAACTCAGGGTATTCCGGAAAATTAACGATAAGCGAGATCGCCGTACTGGCTGCTTTTTGCTCGCAATAAGCATGATCGGTTAATATTTCATCGATGTCCTTCTCAACAATATTGACCCATCGCGGATCGGTGGGCAGTTTAAGTCCTAACATTTCCTCTGATTAATTTTGTGATCAAAAATACGGATTACTCAATAATTGTAGCACGATTTGTACTATCGTATAGGCTTATCTCAATATATTTGACATGCCGGCGTTGAAATGGTAGCTTTTAATAGAAAATAAGTTTTTATCAGGCTCGATGACCCAATCAGACATCAACTATCTAAGGGAATTACTGGAAGAGAACCCATCACTGACCGATTTATCCTGGATCGATGAAAACCTGACCCTTATCATCACTCAGAAAGATACTCAGAAGCTCTATCTTACCTATAGCTTGCTGGCGACCAAGTCTGGCGATAAACAATTGCGGATAGACGACCACTCAACACCAGAGTTGGCATATCTCGATAATCAACAGGCCAGTATGCTGCAGTTATCCAGGATCTACCTGCTGGCTGGTGCGCTGGAAGCCGATTTTGATTTTTTCGGATCTAAAGTAGCACAGATCATACAGGTGGCAGATCAGGCAGAACTCATCACATTTTTAAAATTTTTGGTGTTGTTACCAAGGGCCGAATCTTTTAAGGAAACTGCGGTGGAGGCACTACGTACCAATATTACCCCTGTTTTTGAGGCCATCACCATGAACAATCCCTATCCAAGCCTTCATTTTAACGAGCAACAATGGAATCAGATGTATTTGAAGGCAGCATTTATGCAACTCAGTCTGGACCGCATTATTGGAGTGGAAAGACGTGCCAATGCTGAACTGGCGAGAATTATATCGGACTATGCCCATGAGCGTTGGGCGGCATCGAGGGATATTGACCCTATGATATGGAGACCGGTTAGCCGATATCTGGACAACAATTTGTTAGAGGACATGGATCGGCTGTTGAAAAGCGATTCTCCGTCTGAAAACAAAGCTGCAGCGCTTTGCTGTTATTATTCATCATCGGAAGAAGCCATGAATCTGCTCGAATCCGTTGCTCCAAAGTGGAATCAGGCTATAGGGAATAATGAATTGAACTGGAATCAAATTTAGGAAAGACTAGTTACTATGGAAGACAAGATGATGTATATCGACCCTCATATTCACATGACATCGCGTACCACGGACGACTACGAAGCGATGGCCGCTGCAGGAATTGTGGCAGTGATCGAACCCTCTTTCTGGTTAGGTCAGCCCCGAACTCAGGTAGGCTCTTTCCAGGACTATTATAGCAGTCTTGTGGGGTGGGAGCCTTTTAGGGCAAGCCAGTTCGGGATAAAACACTATTGTACGATCGGCTTGAATTCTAAGGAGGCTAATAACGAAGCCCTGGCCGAACAGGTCATGGAACTTTTACCGCTCTATCTTCACAAGGAAAATGTTGTGGCCATCGGTGAAATAGGATATGATGATCAGACTCCTGCTGAAGACAAGTATTTCCGGGCTCAGCTGGAGTTGGCCAAAACCCTTAATATGACCGTCCAGGTTCATACCCCACATCGCGATAAAAAAGCAGGGACAATGAGAAGTATGGAGGTTTGCCTGGAACATGGTTTAGATCCTGCCAACGTCATCATAGATCATAACAACGAAGAAACCGTTGGTGATGTACTCGACCGAGGATTCATCGCGGCATTTACGATATACCCAAAAACTAAAATGGGCAATGAGCGCATGGTGGAAGTCGTGCGAAAATATGGTAGTACGAATATTATAGTTGATAGTTCTGCAGACTGGGGGGTAAGCGATCCCCTGGCTGTTCCCAAGACCGCCTCGCTGATGATAAAAAGGGGTATACCTAAGGAAGATGTTATTAAAACCTGCTATGCCAATGCCCTGGCAGCTTTTGGTAAGAATGATAAAATGAAAGAAGAACATTGGTTGTCCGGGGTGGGTATTGATCAGACCCGACTATACAACGACAATAGTGTTTTAAGAGGACAGCAACCACGAATAGATGCCGATGAAATTCAATAGGATGAATCCTGTACTCCTGGGTTATTTTCGGCTTATGAGGCCGGCAAACCTACCCACTGCTGCTGCCGACGTTTTGGCAGGTATAACCATTGCAGGAATTTCCATGGATACCTATTATATGGCCGTAGGTGATGTTGAGCTCTGGCCCAACGATCTTTTTCTCTGTTTGTCCTCGGTAGCACTTTATGCCGGAGGTGTGGTGCTGAACGATGTCTTTGATCATAAAATAGATAGCATCGAACGACCCGAACGACCCATCCCCAGGGGACTGGTCCCTTTAAGGTCCGCTGCGCTCCTTGGTGTTTTGCTTTTGCTGCTCGGGATAGGTCTGGCTTTTGTGGTTAACGATCTAAGTGGAGTTATTGCCATAGTGTTGGCATTGGCCATCCTTCTTTATGATGCGATTACTAAGCAATTTTCATTCGTTGGTCCATTGAATATGGGGCTTTGCAGAGGATTAAATCTTATACTGGGCATGTCGATTGCAGGGCATGTAGACCACTATGACTATGCACTGATACCCGTTGTTTATATATTCGCGGTTACCCTGATCAGCAGAGGAGAAGTACGTGCAGGAAACAAAAAACATTTGATTTGGGCTGGACTATTATACGCAGTGGTGGTTTTTGCCGTTTTTACAATACTGCCCGACAAACCCGAATCCCTGCTAAGAACAGCACCATTTTTTCTGCTGTTTATTGTACTGATATACAGTCCGTTGATCAACGCATATAAGCAGAATACGCCGCAAAATATTCAGAAGGCTGTGATTTGGGGTGTTATGGCTATCGTGGCTCTCGATGCTATCCTGGCTTCAGGTTTCTTTAACCTGTGGTACGGGCTGCTGGTGATCCTGCTCTTGCCGCTCAGCAGGGTAATGGCAAGAGTTTTCGCTGTAACTTAGGTAATATTTATGGAATTACGACCTATACAATACACCTTTACCCAAACCTATAGTTATGGGTTGTATTTTACCGAAAGAATGTTCGAGACAGAAAACCTTAGTCTTGTTAATATCGTCAAATCAGACAGTGAAAATGCAAAGAAGGTCTTGTTTGTTGCCGATAGTGGAGTGTTAAAAGCCCACCATACACTTGAAACCGATATCAGGTCGTACTGTAATAAACATCAGGATATACTGGAGTTAACACAACTGATCGAGCTCCCCGGAGGAGAAGTAGTAAAAAACGATCCCCGTTTTATCGATCAGCTGCTAAAAGCTATTGATGTCAATAAAATTTGTCGTCATTCTTATGTGTTAGCGATAGGTGGCGGTGCTTTGATCGACCTGGCGGGCTATGCTGCTTCTATTGCCCATAGAGGAGTACGACTTATCCGTATACCCACAACCGTTCTATCACAGAATGATGCCGCTGTTGGTGTAAAGAACGGGATGAATATGCTGGGTAAAAAGAACTTTGTAGGTAGTTTTGATATTCCTCATGCCGTGATCATCGATCATCATTTTTTAACTAGCCTGGAAAGACGGGACTGGATTGCCGGGATTGCTGAAGCGGTTAAGGTGGCACTGATAAAGGATGCTGATTTTTATCAATTTATCGCCGATCATGTGGCTGATCTCAAGAAACGCGATAAGGAGGCGATGCAATACCTGATTTACCGATGCGCAGAATTGCATATGGAGCATATAGCCAAAGGGGGCGATCCTTTTGAAAAAGGTTCCTCAAGACCACTGGATTTCGGGCACTGGTCTGCACATAAACTCGAGCACATGACCGATTACCATATCCGTCATGGTGAGGCAGTGGCCAAAGGCATGGCACTCGACCTGGTCTATGCCTCCAAGATCGGATTGATATCCGAGGAATTGGCTGATAATATCATCGCACTGTTGATCAACATTGGATTTGATTTGGAAATACCGGTTAAGACAGATAAGCAGAGAAAAGAATTGCTCGCAGGAATAGAAGAGTTCCGCGAACATCTCGGTGGCCGTCTTACTATCACCCTGATTACATCGATTGGCCAGAAAAAGGATGTACATGAGATCGATAGGAAAAAAATGAACGATTCCATATCGGGTTTGAATAAGAGAATTAAAGAAAAAACAGCCTGAAAATGAAGCTTGGCGATCAATTTCACTTGTCATATTGTACCAATATCCATCCCGGACAAGATTGGGAGACCACGCTGAGTAATTTGAAAAAATATGTTCCAGCCATAAAATCCGACCTTGCACCCAATGCACCTTTTGGCCTGGGGTTGCGTCTTTCAAACCAGGCAAGTGTTGAACTCGAGCAGCACGAGAACCTTATCGATTTTAAACATTGGCTGTCCGATCAGAATTGCTACATCTTTACCATGAATGGTTTTCCATATGGCAACTTTCATAATGAAGCTGTAAAGGATAAAGTACATCTCCCTGACTGGACTGATATAGACCGACTAGGGTATACCAAACGATTGTTTGAACAATTGGCCTATCTTATACCAGAGGAAATTGATGGAGGTATTTCTACCTCTCCGATTTCCTATAAACACTGGTGCACCGATGATAAGGCAAAAATAAAGATCCTGCATACAGCTTGCAACCAGTTGGTGGCACTAGCTATGTACCTTAGGGAACTGGAGCAAAGCACGGGTTCTTATCTCCATCTCGACATCGAACCTGAACCGGATGGCTTCCTTGAGAATACCTCCGACGTACTTATTTTCTATAAAGATTATCTATTGCCTATCGGTTCTCAGATCCTTATAAAGGAATTGGGTGTTTCTAAAAACCGGGCCGAAGAACTACTCTTAAGGTATATCTGTATTTGCTACGACATCTGTCATTTTTCACTGGCCTATGAAGAACCCGAAAGCACCTTTTCGCAATGGTCGGCCGCCGGGATCGACGTGGGGAAGATCCAGATAAGTGCGGCCTTAAAAATTTTAGCCAAAGATGATATTGAAGCTGTCTGGAATTCCCTTGCAAGGTTCAATGAACCCACCTATCTGCATCAGGTTACGCAGCGTACACAACAAGGTTTGGTTACTTATGGTGATTTACCTCAGGTACTCCGCGAGAAACCCGATTTTGAGGAACTAAGGGCTCATTTTCATGTCCCGGTATTTTTGGATTCTTTCGACAAACTTCATTCGACCCAGGATCATATCTTAAAAGTGTTCACCTATCTCCAGAAGCACGATATCACCCGACATCTGGAAGTAGAGACCTATACCTGGGAAGTGTTGCCAGCAGAGTTGAAAACGGAGATAGGCGAGTCTGTCTCCAGAGAAATTCGTTGGGTTCTCAACCATCTGCTGATATGAAAAAAACAGTGGTCATAAACGTTGTAGGGCTCAGTCGCCGATTGATCGGGGAACATACTCCGTTTATTCAGGAATATGCCCGTAAAGGACAGCTCTTAACCGTAAAACCTGCCTTTCCGGCGGTCACTTGTACTGCACAATCTACCTACCTGACGGGGAAAACCGCTACGGATCATGGCATTGTTGGAAATGGCTGGTATTTTAAAGACGAAGCAGAGGTAAAATTCTGGCGACAGTCTAACCACCTGGTTCAATCGGAAAAGATTTGGGAACGACTTAAGCGTGAAGATCCGGAGTTTAGCTGTGCTAATTTGTTTTGGTGGTACAATATGTACTCTTCGATAGATTATAGTGTCACACCAAGGCCCAATTACCTCGCCGACGGACGGAAGATACCCGATGTCTATTCGCACCCACCAGAGCTACGGGATCGGTTGCAGACCGATTTGGGCCGTTTTCCGCTCTTTCATTTCTGGGGACCTAAAACAAGCATTAAATCGAGTCGATGGATCGCAGAAGCTGCGATAAAGACCGATAAGCTCTACGATCCAACCCTTAGCCTGATCTACTTGCCGCACCTGGATTATAACCTGCAGAGGTTCGGAAATAACACTGCCTTGGTCGCGAAAGACTTAAATGAGATTGATGAGGTGGTAAAGCTTTTAGTGAGCTATTATGCGGATCAAAACTGTAATACGGTATTGGTGTCGGAGTATGGCATCACCGACGTCTCCAGGCCGGTTCATCTGAACAGGATCTTAAGGGAAAACGGATACCTGGCTATTAGGGTAGAACGAGGTTTAGAGCTGCTCGATGCCGGAGCAAGCAAGGCCTTTGCGGTTGCAGATCATCAGGTAGCACATATTTATTGTAAGGACCAAATGCTAATACCGGACTTAAAAAAACTTCTGGAAGCGCAAGATGGGATAGAGGAAGTCCTGCTTACAAAAAATACAGAAGCTCTGGATCATGAAAGAGCCGGCGACATGTTGGTGATAGCAGAACCAGATGCCTGGTTTACCTATTATTACTGGTTTGATGATAAGAAAGCCCCTGATTTTGCCAGAACGGTAGATATTCATAAAAAACCAGGCTACGATCCTGTGGAGATGTTTACGGATCCCGGGAAAAAGCTCATGATTTTCAGGGTCCTGGGCAAATTATTAAAAAAGAAACTTGGCTTTAGGACATTGATGGATGTCATCCCATTAGAGGCAGATTTGGTAAAAGGTTCTCATGGTCGTATACCGGAGGATATTTTAGACTTTCCTATCTTTATATCTGGAAAACCCGATTTTACTGATCAAGAAAATATCGAAGCAACTGATGTTTACCAACTGCTATATGAACTAATAACCTCGATCTAACCCACTCATCATGAAAAACCTGTTTAAACTCTTTGCGCTGCTGATGGCAATGCTTTTTGTTATTGCTGCCTATGTTCAATGGAACGACCCCGACGCCACGCTCTGGTATTTTATTTACGGAATAGCAGCCCTGGCTTCGATTCTTTTTTTTATGGGTCGGCTTAGCTTTGTGGTGGCGATCATTTTGGGGTTACTCTATATTTCCGGGACCGTCATCCTATGGCCCGAAAAGTGGGAAGGATTAAGTATTGGTGCTGGGGATATTGTGAATATTGAACGTGCGAGAGAATCTCTTGGGATGCTGATCACCGGCCTGATAATGCTCGTTTATGCCGTCCGGCAACGATTATCGAGCTAGCTTTACAGATCGAGATCAAATTCTTTACGTAGCAGGTCTATTGCAGGGTTTTTTTCTCTGAGCTTCTCATATTTTTCCTCAGGTGTATAGACAAACTGTTTGGCGTGGTCTTCCTTTACCGCTATTTTCAACTGGATCTCATGGTTGTTCAATTCCGATTTTAAATAATCCATCAAACCAGATTTCTCACGTTCGATCTCTTTTTTCATCGTGTGATTGGGAAGTTGGATACAGAGGGTATTTTCACCTTCTAGCCGGGGTTCATCTATACTGAGATTCGAAGCGAGGATTTTGCGTCCGGCGTTGTCTAGTTTATGCACATACTTCCCCCATAAGGCCTGCATTTCTTTTTCAGTAAATGGATCATGTGGTATGTCGTCCTCGTCTATTACCACTTCAATTTTTGCCAGCTCATGAGCTTTTTTGGCCTTAAGGCTCGAGATAGAAAGACCCGACACCCGCTTTGCGCGTTCTTTGATATTGATATTAGGTGCATGAGCACTCGGGGGTGAAGTATCAGGAAGATCAGCCTCAACTATTGGCGCCTCCGTTTTGGCGGTTAATACCATTTCCTCCTCAGGTTCAAAAGCTTCTACAGAGGCTAATGCAATTTCGGATGGAGTTTCAATTCTTTCTGGCGGACTTATTTTGAAGAAAGAAGCCGGGATCAATCGGAGGGGACCATCTTCAAAGAGGTGGCTGTGTTCAGGCTTTTTTTTTTCGGCTTCAAACCCGATAGAAGCCATCTTCATCAGGCTTAGTTCTACCAGCAATCGATGATTCTTACTCGTTTTATAATTGATATCACAGGTATTTGCGATGTCGATAGCTTTCATTAGAAAGGTCTCTGAGGTCTTCTTCGATTGTTTAAGATATTGCTTCTTGGCACTTTCGCTTACTTCTAGCAGATCGATGGTATTCTCATGCCGGCAGACCAGAAGGTCTCTGAAATGTGAAGCTAGTCCATTGATAAAATGATGGCCTTCAAATCCTTTAGACAATATGGAATTGAACAACAGCAGTAGTTCTGGAACGTTATGATCCAGAAGAAGATCCGTGGTTTTGAAATAAGTATCATAATCCAGGACGTTCAGGTTTTCGGTCACGGCTTTTCGGGTGAGTTTCTTACCTGAAAAACTCACCACCCTGTCAAAGATAGACAAGGCATCGCGCAAGGCTCCGTCGGATTTCTGTGCGATAATATGAAGGGCATCTTCTTCTGCCTCCACGTCCTGTTGCTCTGCTATATGCTGCAGGTACCGGGCTGTATCATTAACGGTAATCCTTTTAAAATCGAAGATTTGGCAGCGCGATAAAATAGTAGGGATGATCTTATGTTTCTCCGTTGTGGCCAGAATAAATATCGCATGCTTAGGTGGCTCTTCAAGGGTTTTTAAAAAGGCGTTGAAGGCCGATTGGGAAAGCATATGCACCTCATCGATAATATAAACCTTGTACATGCCTACCTGAGGGGGTATCCTCACCTGATCTATAAGGCTTCGAATATCATCTACAGAATTGTTGGAAGCCGCGTCTAGTTCAAAAATGTTGAATGCAAAGTCTTCGTCTTCTTTAGCAGTCCCGTCCTGGTTGATCTGTTTTGCCAGGATACGGGCACAGGTGGTCTTCCCAACTCCTCTTGGCCCACAAAAAAGCAAGGCCTGGGCCAGATGATTATTTTCAATCGCATTGACAAGCGTATTGGTAATCGCCTCCTGGCCTACCACATCTTCGAAAGTTTGTGGTCTGTATTTTCTCGCAGAAACAATAAACGGTTCCACTATGGATATATTTTTGGGATTGGACTTCTTAAAGCTTCTATTACAAATATAAAAATAGACCGATATAAGAGGATTGCAATTGGCTCAGTTTAACCATTACTTATCAACAATTGTGGTATCTTTGTACGATGCGGTGACCTTATCGCTGTGAACTTTATTTATATAAGTTCATGGAGGAAAGTCCGGACACCAAAGTGCAGCATAGCGGGTAACGCCCGTCACCCTGACATTCATCGTTAGGGTAGGACAAGTGCAACAGAAAGCAAGTACAGGTAAGGCTGTAGTGAAAACAGGTAAACTCTATGCGGTGAAACGCCATGTAAGCCAGTATTTGAGGGTAGCACGCCCGAATTGGTGGGTAGGCGGATAGAACTTCTGGGTAACCAGAAGTCCAGATAAATGATGAGGGGGCTGTGATTGAAAGATCACCGTACTTACAGAATCCGGCTTATGATCCGTATTTATTGAGATCCCTGCAGGGCCTGGTTTCAGGTTAGGCAGGGATCTTTTTTATTTATTCAGGTTCACTAAAAAAGCTAAAGACACTTCCTCCATATTTACGGGATTCATTGTGGAATTCCAGCGGAGTGAGGTCGGTATGCTTGCTGTGTTCTATGATGAGCGTACCACCATCTCTGAGCAACTTCCGCTCAAATACCACTTTTGGGATCAACATGAATTCTTTCACTGTCTGCCGGTAGGGTGGATCGGCAAAAATAATGTCAAAAGTTTCATCGGTTTTGCTTAAATACTTCCTGGCATCCGATTTAATTGTGATAATCGGAAATCCGAGCTCGGCAGCTGTTTTGGATATAAAACCTGCACTTTTTGGGTCCTGGTCTACGGCGATGATCTCTGGGGTACCGCGAGAGGCAAATTCGAAACTGATGTTGCCGGTACCTGAATAGAGATCCAATACCTTTAATTCGTTCAGAAAATAATGATTATTTAGAATATTGAACAGGGCTTCTTTTGCCATATCGGTTGTAGGTCTGGCCGATAGTTGTTTTGGGGCCTGGATGCGTTTCCCCTTATGTGTTCCGGATATTATGCGCATCAAAGAGCGTTTAGAACGGTGAAGTCTAGCGCTGTATCTTTGGTATCTCCACCGATTGTATAAATACTATCCTGAATATAGATTGAGATATTCCTGACAAATTCAAAACAAATATTATAAAGCTCGTCTCCTTCTTCTATAAAACCAAATAGCCTTAAAGGAATGCTTTCAGGATCGAGATCCAGCTGTTCAAACGTAAAGAGGAGGTAGTATATGAAATCTTCCTTTGTGTAGAAATTGAAACTATTGTAAAAGTGCAGCCGTTTTTTCGAAAGAACGATCATGTCCATCTGCCGGTATCCAACATTGACATAACAAACCGGTTCTGAACTATTGCCAACAGAGTTAAGCAATGACTGTAACAATATGGTACCATTATGAACAAATTCGAACTCCCCGAAAAGATCAAAAACAAAATTATTGATGTTTATATAGGGTACATAGACATTTACCATTTCATGGCTTTCGATCTCATCGTACTCAATAAGGTCGGTAGCCAGAATTTTCGCATTGAATTTAAGATAATTCGGCAGTTCGTTTTTATCGAAAAGTGCTTTAGGTACCATGCTGAAGAGAGGATTACGGTGTACTACAACCACTTCTGAAATATCCATCTCCTGTATATTATGTTCCCTTAAGACCTCTTTAAGTTCGCGCTGAACCTCATAGGGTGAGAGCTCTTTGCCGAAATTTACGTGCTCACCGATCAGAATGTCATTTTTCAAGGTGTCTGCCACGCAAAAAGAAAGTCCATTCAAGCTAACCTGAATGGACAATTTATAGAAATTTTCTGAGCTCTCTTCCGGGCTCTTATTATTGTTTTTTGTCATAGATTGGCGGCCAGTTACCATTGGTACTCACATCGTTGAGCGAACCGACAATAATTTCGGACCCGTTTACTTCTTCCACACTGATCTGGGCGTTCTCCCTGTCTACAAGGTCTTTTGGTTGATCATATAGTACGACATCCTTTTTTACCTTTGCTTCAAAAACAGGAGCCCTGTATCCACCTTTATCCAGAATATCCGCCTTCATTTCGAATTTTTCGTCATTCTGGGCGTGAGGAACATTCATCATATTCTTATAACGATCACTTCCCTTGAAGATAGAGTCTTTTACCTTTACGAATCCAAGTGTATCGATTATGGTCACTTCCTTCAATAAATCGATACCATAAGTCTTATCGAATTCCATATAGGAAGAATCTCGCTGTTGGGTAATGGTGTATTGACCGTTATCCACAAATGCTATCAGGGTTTTAAAATCTTTGGCGAATTCCCCATTGACTGTCCGGTAAGCTTCCTGAGAATCCCTGATGTCCTTGAGATTGGAAATAACATCAGCGAATCGGGACTGTTTCTCCTTTTTGAACTCGATGGGCCCGGTCACAGACCTATAGATCAGGTATCCCAAACCTATACAGACGATCCAAAGTACAATTTGAAAGATGGTTTTCATTTTTTATCCTCGTGTTAGTTAAATTTAGTGGTCTTCACAAATCTACAATTTTTTTTTAATCGTAAAAGGAATTCCCCAAAAAACCTGGGTATCTTTAGAGCCCTATGGATGCGATTCAGGCAGCTGATTTTTACACGATTTTAAAAGATAAATTCCCACACGAGCCAACATTGAAACAACAAGTTGCGCTGGAGTCTCTGTCGCGCTTCATCTTATCTGATTCAAAAGACGAGATTTTCCTGCTTAAGGGATATGCAGGGACAGGGAAAACAACCATCACCGGGGTAATAGTTTCTCAGCTTTGGCATACAAAATTAAAAGCCGTCCTTTTGGCACCTACAGGACGTGCCGCAAAAGTTATGTCTTCTTATTCCGGAACTACCGCCCAGACTATCCATCGCAAGATCTATTTTCCCAGGAAAGACAAATCGGGAGGAATGAAATTTGTCCTTGCGCCCAATAAGCACCGCGATACCATTTTTATAGTAGACGAAGCATCGATGATCCCCGACAGACCCACTGATACCAAGCTCTTTGAAAACGGTGCTTTATTAGATGATTTGGTGCAATTTGTTTATTCCGGACACCGCTGTAAGCTGGTTTTAATCGGAGATACCGCACAATTACCTCCGGTACAGCTAGATCTGAGTCCGGCTCTGGACGAGCAAAAACTGCGGCTTAATTATGATAAAGAAGTGCAATATCTTGAACTCGATGAAGTGGTCCGTCAACAAGAACACTCGGGTATTCTTGGGAATGCTACCCTGCTGAGAGAGCAGATTCAATATGATTCTCCGGCGAGTTTTCAGTTCGATCTTGGCGGTCATAGCGATATAATACGCTTGGTCGATGGTTACGATATTCAGGATGCCATCGAACAATCCTATAGTGAAAACGGAAAAGAAGACACCGTTTTTATCGTACGATCAAATAAAAGGGCCAATTTATACAATGAAAGTATCAGGAGCAGGATCCTGCAGCTCGAAAGCGATTTGGCAACAGGCGATTATATGATGGTGGTAAAGAATAATTATTTCTGGCTAAAACCTAATTCTGAGGCCGGGTTTATCGCCAATGGTGATATCATCGAAATTTTGGAGATTTTTGCCATCAAGGAGCTCTATGGCTTCCGTTTTGCCGAAGTGAAGATCCAGATGGTCGACTATCCCCGCCAGCGCCCATTTGAAACGGTGCTTTTACTCGATACGATCAAAGCCCCTGCCGCATCGCTTTCCTATGAAGACGGCAACCGGCTATATCAGGAAGTAATGAAGGACTACGAAAATGAGAAATCGAAATACAAAAAATTTCTGGCGGTTAAAAACAACCCTTTTTTCAACGCCTTGCAGGTTAAGTTTTCTTATGCCATTACCTGCCATAAGTCGCAGGGCGGGCAGTGGGATACGGTCTTTGTAGAGCAACCCTACCTGCCTTCGGGCATAGACCGGGAGTATCTGAGATGGCTATATACGGCGGTGACAAGGGCCCGAAAAAGACTATTTCTTATCGGTTTTAAAAGTGATTTTTTTGTAAGTTCGGAATAGCCTATTTTCGTAATAAATAACTGGTGATGACGTCCGAGACCATTATTAGTATCTTCCTTGGTGTCGGCTTGGCAGCTTCAGTGGGATTTAGAGTATTTTTACCCCTGTTTGCTTTGAGCCTTGCATCATATTTCGATATTTGGACACTTAATGAAAGCTGGCAGTGGGTCGGCAGCCTTGCTGCAGTGATCACTCTGGGTGTGGCTACACTGGCCGAAATATTTGCGTATTTCATACCATGGGTAGACAATCTTCTGGACACTATTGCGCTGCCACTGGCAGCCCTGGCCGGTACCGCTGTTATGGTATCCACTGTGGCAGACCTCGATCCGGTGATTACCTGGTCATTAGCGATTATCGCCGGTGGCGGAACAGCCACGGCCATAAAAGGTGCCTCCGCCACAAGCAGACTTACCTCTACGGCAACAACCGGGGGATTGGCCAATCCGGGAATATCGCTGATTGAAACCGGAACTGCAGCCGTTGTAACCACAGCCTCAATTTTTGCGCCGATTCTGGCCGCTGTTCTCGTAATTATTATTTTGGCTTTTATCTTTGTTATATACCGGAAATTAAGGCCCAGGCCTAAAACATAAACGCTTCTTATTTAGTCATGAAGATCATTGCAATGATACCGGCCCGTTATGCAGCCTCGAGATTTCCTGGTAAACTCATGGAAGACCTTGCCGGAAAACCTGTGATCGTACGTACCTTCCAGGCCGCTGTCGAAACAGGTTTATTCGACCAGGTATATGTAGTCACCGATAGCGATATCATCTATGATGCCGTGAGCAGGGAAGGAGGGAAGGTGCTGATGAGCATCCAGGAACACGATACCGGCAGTGACCGTATTGCTGAGGCTGTGGCCGACTTAAATGTCGATATTATTGTTAATGTTCAGGGCGATGAGCCGTTTACCGATAAAAAAAGCCTGGAGTCTGTGCTGGCAGTATTCAGAGACGATCATAATAAGGAAATTGACCTTGCATCCTTGATGACACGAATCACAGATTGGGACGAAATAAAGAATCCAAATACAGTAAAAGTTATCGTAAATAAAGATAATTTTGCACTCTATTTTTCACGTTCCCCCATCCCATTCCCCAGGGCAGATGATCTCGAGATCACTTATTTTAAACACAAGGGTATTTATGCCTTCAGAAAAGAAGCTCTTATGGATTTCAGGCGTTTACCTATGCTACACCTGGAGGCCGCAGAAAAAATTGAGGCCATTCGGTACCTGGAATATGGCAAGAAAATAAAAATGGTCGAGACAGAAGCGACCGGTATCGAAATAGATACGCCGGAAGATCTAAAAAGGGCAAAAGAAGCATGGAATTAGATTATAGTCATATCAAAGTGGTAGGATTTGATGCCGATGATACGCTCTGGATCAATGAAACCTATTTCCGTGAGGCTGAGGAAGCATTTGCAGATTTGCTGGAACATTATGAGACCAAGAATAAGATCGATCAGGAATTATTTAAAGTAGAGATGAATAATCTTGAGCTCTATGGGTTTGGAATTAAAGGTTTTATGCTATCGATGATCGAATCGGCCATGGAACTGTCTAACAATAATATTTCCCAGGAGTCGATCATTAAAATTCTGGAAATCGGAAAAAACATGATCTCACGACCGGTGGAACTCCTCGATGGAGTGGAGGAAGTATTGGAGAAACTGGAAAAAAAATACAGGCTGATAGTGCTCACCAAAGGTGATCTGCTCGACCAGGAACGCAAACTGGACCGGTCCGGGCTTTCGAAATATTTCCATCATGTTGAGGTTCTAAGCGACAAAAAAGAGGTGAATTACAAGAATTTGCTCGACCATCTGGAAATCGAAGTCGGAGAATTCCTGATGGTGGGAAATTCGCTCAAGTCAGATGTGATTCCCATACTCAATATCGGTGCCGCGGCGGTGCATGTTCCCTTCCATACCACATGGGCACATGAAGTGGTGCCAGAAGAAGAACAACCTAATGACCATCTTACGCTTAATAGTCTCAAGGACCTGATTAAATATTTGAATTGACATTATGAGCCTCAATAAAGAAATAGAAATCAGCAAAAAGATAAAGCCTACGGCGAACTATCGCAATTTCCCCATGGTGCCAAGAGTGATCTATGGTAAAGGTAGTTTTGATCAACTGGGGGATATTCTGCTCCCAAAAAGAAAAAATTCGGATGCACCGATAATCTTTTTAGTCGATGATGTGTTTGAAGGAGGGAAGTTCGAACAACAAATACCCTCAATATTTAACGATCTTATCCTTTATATCAACGCAGATGAGGAACCTAAGACCAATCAGGTAGACGCTCTGGTCGGAGAAATTACCAACAGGTTTTCCGAAGCTCCCTCCGGTATTGTTGGGATAGGCGGTGGTACCTTGCTCGATCTGGCCAAGGCCGTTGCCGTTATGTATAACAATCAGGGCCCGGCGGCAAGATATCAGGGCTGGGACCTGGTTCAGAAGCCCTCGCTTTACCACGTGGGAATACCTACCATAAGTGGAACAGGCGCAGAAGTTTCTCGTACTACTGTGCTGATGGGCCCCGAAATGAAACTGGGGATCAATTCTGACTATACCACTTTTGACCAGGTTGTTCTCGATCCGAATCTAACGAAGGGTGTACCCAAAGAACAATGGTTCTATACAGGGATGGACTGTTTTATCCACTGTGTCGAATCGCTCAACGGGACCTTTTTGAATGCTTTTAGCCAGAGTTATGGAGAAAAGGCGATGGATCTCTGCGAGGAGGTTTTTCTTGGCGAACTCGAATCCTCTGAGGCACGGGAAAAACTCATGATGGCCTCATGGCACGGAGGGATGAGTATCGCCTACTCACAGGTGGGTATTGCCCATGCGATGAGTTATGGATTGTCGTATGTCCTTGGTACACGTCACGGTCTGGGTAATTGTCTGGTATTTCAGCATTTAGGAGATTATTATCCAAAAGGAGTAGAGCGATTTAACCAAATGATGAAAAAGAACGCTATCCGTTTACCCAAGGGGAAATGCGCCGGAATAAGTGAGGAACAACTCGATCTGATGTGCCGCGTATCCCTTGGAATGACCCCGTTATGGGAGAATGCCCTGGGCCCTAAATGGCGCGACCTGGTTAATCCTGACACCCTAAAAGAAATCTATCTTAAAATTTGATATTATCGATCGGGGAGTTCGGAATGATTATTATTTATCCGAAATTATTCCGATATAATCCTATTACCATTTTATGGTACAAAGAATAGCCCGATTTATATATTTTACAATCTTAGGATGGACTTTTGAAGGACCATTCCCAGAGGTTTCCAAATGCGTGGTGATAGTTGTCCCTCATACGAGCTGGCTGGATTTCTTCTTAGGCTTGTTGATCAGGAGGGTAATAGGAAAAAGTTTCCATTTCGTAGGAAAAAAAAGCCTTTTTAATCCGCCTTTCGGATGGTATTTCCGCTGGCTTGGAGGAGCCCCGGTTGACAGAAGCCAGAGTAGCGATACTGTCTCGGCTATCGCCGATATCTTTAACAGTAAAACTGAATTCAGGTTGGCACTGGCCCCTGAGGGTACCCGTAAAAAAGTCAGTCAATGGAAATCAGGCTATTACTATATAGCCCACAACGCAGGCGTACCTATCGTTATGGTTGCTTTCGATTATGGGAAAAAGCAGATAAAAGTTTCGGATCCACAATTTACTACCGGTGATTACGAACAAGACCGGAAAACCTATGAACAGTTTTTTAAAGGAGTGAAAGGATATGTGGCCGACTTCAGTTATGATTAAGCTCGGGATCCGCAAAAAGGGTGATCATCTTCTAATATTCCCTTTTGATCGAATTAAACCACCTCTGTGCTCTGTGATGCTATCAAATGGTTATTTTTATATAACAGATCTATCGGAATTGTTTAGGTAAGACCACTGATTTTGCTCATCCAAAAGACTGAATGATCTAACCCCCCCTTTTCTTTAATTCATGTTAGCTATGGTGCTTTAATAATGAGTACGCAATGGACGGCATCCTCGTAGGTAGCGCATATATTAAAATCCCTGGTGGAAAGGATTATCAATTCACTTCTCAGCATGTAATCCGTTCTGCTGGCAATAATCCTCCTTACCCGGGATATTCTCAGCTCTCGGCCATAAAGAACGATCTGAGAAGAAACTTTTGCGACAATGAGTTGACCGTAAAAGGGGTGATCACCGATACGCTCTCTCATCAGGTTTTGACAAATGCGCAGATTGAAGTCTGGCATCGTTCTGCAAAGGATAAAGGTGAATATCATCGGGCACGTTTTAGCACAGATGATTATGGCCAATTCCACTTTCATACCGACTGGC